>JAYUQN010000850.1:0-2881 GCA_043756725.1 Saprospiraceae bacterium | reverse complement strand
TCGGATGAATCCGAAGCTACGAGTTCGGATGAATCCGAAGCTACGAGTTCGGATGAATCCGAAGCTACGAGTTCGGATGAATCCGAAGCTACGGGTTCGGATGAATCCGAAGCTACGAGTTCGGATGAATCCGAAGCTACGTAAACGGGCGTAATTAAGGTCACATCAGGCAAATGCGACCCGCCATAAGCAGGATGATTTGTCACAATTGTATCGCCTTCTTCTAAGGTAAAATGCTTTAAAACCGTTCTCACACACACGCCTAAGCTGCCCAAATGCACAGGAATATGGGGCGCATTCGCTATCAAAAATCCTTGTGCATCCAGCAAAGCACAACTAAAATCTAAGCGTTCTTTCACATTTACACTCAATGCCGTACGCTGTAAAAGCACACCCATATTTTCAGCGATATGGGTGAAACGATTGATAAACAATTCTAAATCAAGGATTTGTGAAGCGTCCGTTTTGTTTTTTATCTCTTGTTTCACAGCCTGTCGTTTTAAAATAGCTGTGCCTTGTGCGTCTATAATTAAGGCGTAGTCCTGTTCTATAACCGTTGTACTGTAATTATCTAAAAGCAAGGCGAAGCCTTTAATTTCATCCTTTTCAACTAAATCCTGTCTGAAAAAAACGGGCACTTGTTGCCACTTATTTTCAACATAGGCTTGGATGAAATGATGTGACGAAGGGATTTGAGTTTCAGATTTTCCAATTTTTGACAGTGCTGGCTCTCCTGTTGAAAACTTAGAAAGACTGGCTTCTGGCTTTGGATTTGGAGATTGCTCATTTGTTTCACACGCAATAACCCTTATACTTTCAATTTCAATCTCTCTATTATCTATCCAATGACCATAAATAGCTTGATATTTTGATTTAAAATTTTCAGTGAAATAAGTATCAAAAGGCACATCTAAAGCGGCATCTTGACCTTTCAAACGGCAATAAACGGTTTTCATTTTTATAGAAATATTAGTTCTGGAAATGCCTTCGGCAGCTACTTTTTCGATAGCGTTATCAGCTATATTTTGAAACTCAATTTCAAGATTTTTGTAAGGCATTTGTGACACTGTTTTCAATATCTGTTTTTCACTGAAACGCTCTATTTTCGCATTTAAAATGCCATAAGCGGACAACAAGCCTGCATATTGAGGCAATAAAATAGTGTCCATATTGAGCATGCGCGCCATGCTGCAAGCGTGTAAACCACCCGCACCGCCGAAAGCAACGAGCGCATACTGAGGGGGAGCATAACCTTTGGCAACGGATATTTGTTTAATAGCATCTGCCATTCGTTCATTAGCAATATCTAAAAAGCCGTTTAAAATTTCCTCTTTTTGCATTGTTTTTTGCATTTTTTCAAGGATATGCCTTTGTAAAATGCCTAATTGTTGCAAAGCGGCTTCTGGAAAAACAGGAATCCCAAATTGGGAAGCGTCTATGCGACCGAGCAATAAATTAACATCTGTTATTGTCAACGGTCCCCCTGCACCATAGCAAGCGGGTCCGGGCGATGCGCCTGCGCTTTCTGGTCCGACGCATAATTTGTAGCCATCAAAAGTGCAAATTGAGCCGCCACCTGCTGCCACTGTTTCAATATTTAAAGCAGGTGAAAAGACCGTTGCTGCGCCAATTGTGACATCAAATTTGTAATCATAATCGCTGTCAAATCGGGCTACATCGGTGCTTGTGCCACCCATATCGAAAGTGATAAGTTTGTTGAAACCACTGGCTTTTCCGATGGTTGCGGCGCCGACTATGCCGCCTGCGGGTCCGCTCAAAAGGCTGTCTTTGGGATGAAACAAAGCGGCATGAATAAGGCTGCCTGCGCTTGTCATGACCCGCAAGCTATCATCAGGCAATTTTGAAACGATGTTTTTTATATAGGTGTCGAGGATAGGTGCGAGGTAGGCGTTGACAACAGTCGTTTCAGCCCGAGGTACAAATTTTATTTGTTGCGACAATTCAGACGATATGGATACATAGTCAAAATGCTTTTTAAAATGCTTTTTTAAAATGATTTCATGAGCAGGATTGCGGTAGCTGTGCATCAACGCAACGGCAACAGATTGTATTTTTTTATGTTTTAACCGTTTGGTTAAATTATCTAAATGGTTGACTGTCAAGGCGTTAAAAACAGTTCCATCGGCATTCAACCTTTCATCAATTTCACCCCCCTCAGTATAGAGAGGCTCGGGCTTACGAATTTCAAGCGCAAAAAGGTCTGGACGTTGCTGGTTTTTAATGACCAATAAATCTTTGAAACCTTTGGTGACGAGGAAGGCTGTGTTTGCTCCTTTTCGTTCAAGCAAAGCGTTTGTTCCTTTGGTTGAGCCTAAACGCATTTGCAAAGGGGGAAATGTTTCATTTAAAGCTGTTTGAGTGATTAATCGAGCAGCAAGAATCGGGGCTTCTTCAAAAGCAGTTATTTCAAAAGCCGTATTTTCATGGAGGTACTGAGGGGGTAGTGGTTTGTCGAGATGAATAATTTTATTTTCAAAATCATACGTTTCAATTAAATAAGGTGTATCCAAATTTTTGGAAAGTTGTGCTGTTGCATTCAAGACGTTAAAAGTATAGCCTTGAAAAATATCTTTTTCAAGCGACCAATTATTATGTACTTGAAAACTTTTTTCATCTAAAATTTTCAGAACAGTACCGCGCAAAGTGCTGTTACTCAATACTTTACAGGTGTGGATTTTACCGAAATTATCAGTGGCAATGGCATCGGTGAAAGTGCCGCCCGTATCAATAGCTAAGAGGAAGGATGTATGAGACATATATCTGTTTAAAAAAAATCTAAATAACCCAATATCGGTTTCAATATTAAGATAAATTTTTACCTTTGCAAAAAAAAGATATAGATTATGGAAAAGAATACAGA
>JAYUQN010000849.1:0-7715 GCA_043756725.1 Saprospiraceae bacterium | reverse complement strand
CAATCATGGACGGTTGTAGCCAAAAATTATTTAATACCCGATTGATACTTCCTGCAAAAATTTTATCTGTTGTATAATTTAAAGCCTCTGAATCGGTCAATTGGTGCGCCCATTTTGCACGGTTTTGCGATTTTGCACCCTCGCCCGAATTTTTATATTCTGCATAAAAAGCGGTTTGCTCATTTTCTATTTTTGACCAATTATCCCAGCCCGCTTCTACAATGTGTTTGCCAAGTTCACAATTCATAAAAACAGTTTTAGCATAGCTGCGCCACGGACGACCTAAAAAAACTTTATCCACAGTGGGTTCAGCCGTGAGTTTGCAGTTTTTAAAAACATAGCCATAATTGACCCAAGCGGGTGTAGAAGCGGCGGTGATAAAACTATTCGTTTTGCTGTGAATTCTACAATTTTCAAACAAAGCGGTTGCAGAACCAAAAATAAAATCAACCGTACCTTCAATATAAGAATCCACAAAATGTTGTCGGGCATTTTCACCCGAAGCAAAAAGGGTGTCTTGATTGCCCAATAAAGTACATTTTTTAACCACACATCTATCGCCTTCAATGTGCAAGGCAACAGCTTGCCCGACTCTCCCTGCCGTATTTTCAATAATCAAATTTTCTAAAGTTATATCGTTGCCCATCACTTTTAAGGTATAGGAATCAAACGTTTCCATTTTGCCTTTTCCAGAAAAATCATCATAACTGATAACGGTGCTGTCCTCACCGACCAATGAAATATTGTTGAGCGTACTCGGTATCACGACTTTTTCTTTATAAATCCCTTTTTTTATGCGAATGGTAATGTGGTTGGGCAGATAAACCCGAACGGCATCAATGGCATCTTGAATGTAGCGAAAATCACCCGTTCCGTCTTTGGCAACGACCAAATCGTGTTGGATTTTCAACGGCTGTGCTGGGCTGAAATAGGGATTCAAGAACAACACCGTGAGGCATAAATAGGGAATTAAAAGGTTCTTTTTCATTGAAAGGCGGGTAAAATAAGCGATAAAAAGCGTAAAGTTGATAAATTTCGGTTAAAAAACCTAAAAATACTGAGGGGGGTAAAATCTTTAACACCCGTAGCTTCGGCTTTAGCCGAACCCGTCTGAACGCCTTTAGGCGTTTGTACAGTTATTTTAAATATACAATATACCCGAGATTGTCGTAGAGACGTTGCACTGCAACGTCTTGGCATTAATCTATTATTTTACTTTTTTGACCACAAGTAAGACGTTGCAGTGCAACGTCTCTACGAAATACTCGGGTATATTTTAGATTATACATTAAACGGGGCAAAGTCCTGCATTTACTGAGGGGGGTGAAGAGTGCAGGTGACAGACGCTTCCAAGCGTCTGTCACCTGAAAACCCCGATTCCTGTAGCGGCGACTTTAGTCCAATGCCATTAAGCTAAGGAATTAAGCTCGTTCAGCCCCCGACCCCTAAAGGGGAGTACATACGAAGTAGCTTAAAGATTCGGACAATTTCGTTGAAAAAGTACCTATTTTTGACTTGCTTCGGATGTACTCCCCTTTAGGGGCAGGGGGTTCTTCGGGCTTTTTCGAGTGCTAAATTTATTAATTCCTTAGCTTAATGGCATTGGACTTTAGTCAAAAACTTGACGCAAGTAGTGTCGATTATTTAAGTTCAACTACTTATTTCAACGCCTAAAGGCGTTCAAACGGGTTCGGCTAAAGCCGAAGCTACGAGTTACCAACCCGGATTTTGTGCAAATTCACTTTTATTCGTAATAACGTCTAAATGTGATTGCGGAATGGGTCTAAGCAGGTGAAAATCTTTGATATTCGCTTTGGCATTTGGATTGTGCGCTTTCACATAGTCCACCAATTTGCCTGTTCTTTTCAAATCAAACCAACGGATTAACTCGCCACCCAATTCGCGCGCACGCTCGTCTAAGATAAAATCAATATTTAATTGACCTGCTGTTACTTGCATGTTCGCTTCACGACCTTGTTTTGCACGGGCTGTTCTTAGCAAATTTAAATATTTCACGGCTTCGGGCAAATTATTGGCTTTCATATCGGCTTCGGCAGCAATCAAATACATTTCAGCAATGCGGGTAACAAAAGCATCTCTTCTGCTGCGAAATTCAAAAATGGCAGCCCTGTCAGTCGTGCTGTTGTGCTTGTTCATTTCAATAAAATTGCGGAAATCTACTAAGGATTGGTCGGGTTTATACAGGTCATTGATGTCTTTTACTTCATATTTCAAGGCTTTACTGGCTTTAAACTCCGCAGAAAGGGACTTATGACTCCAATATACAGCCGTATCGCCTTGAATCATTTGGGTATAAACACCAATTTTGCCACCATTGGCTTTCCAAACTTCTTTGAACGTGCCGTCATACCGTTGGTCAATATCGCTGTTGAAAAGCTCCAAATACCGTCTTGTACTCGCATACCGTTGAAAACCAATACTGTTTGGAATATCCAAAATCATTCCTGCATGAAAATCGTAGCGGGGCGTGAACATCAAATGCAACTGATTGCCGCCTTCGGTTCTGAAAGCATCGGCTCTGGAATTGCCATCAAAGTCCGTATCGGCAGGATTCAACAAGTTGTCTGCTGAATAATTGACATAAAAAATGACTTCCGAATTGGCTGAACCTTCACTGTTTTTTATATCCCAAAGGTCTTTAAAATTGGGGAATAATTTGAAACTGTAATCGGCTATTACTTTTTTGGCTAAGGCTGAAGTTTTTAAAATTGATATTGTTATTTATCCCAAAATTGAAATCGGGACGGGCTGTGCCGACCACCATTCTATCCGCATCGGGCGTAATTTTTCCATCGTTGTTCACGTCCAAGACCCGAATATCGCCAACGGCTTGCCCATATTTAGTTGCCTCCGATTCTTGACCTGTTTGCCAGATGCCCGTTTTTTTGTAATCATAAAAAACCTGCGTGGGTTGCCCAACAATCCAACCATTGCCCAAATCTCTTTCAGCACCACTTGTCAAAGCCACAATTTCTTCTTTATTGCTTGAAAAAGTAAAATCGGTTGCCCATCTTAATCCTTGATTGCCTTTACTGGCGATATTAATGGTAGTAAGTTCAATTTCGATACCTTTATTAGCCGTTTTTCCGACATTTTCAAATACACTCGTGTAGCCCGATGTATTGGGCAAAACCCGTTGCAACAATAAATTGCTGGTATTGCTCTGATAATAATTGATAGCTCCACTGATTCTGTTGTTTAAAATACCGAAATCAAGACCGAAATTGGTCGTTGCTGTGGTTTCCCATGAAAGGTCTGGATTTGACAAGGATTTGGGGTAGTAGCCAAAAGCCGCAACTTCGCCAAACGAATAGGTCAGTTTTCCGAGACCGCCTAAAGTTTGGTAAGGTGAAATGGCACTATTGCCCGAAATACCATAACTTGCCCGCAGTTTCAAATCACTGAAAAACTTGCTATTTTTCATAAATTCTTCTTGACTTAACCGCCAACCGAGGGCTACGGAAGGGAAATATCCCCATTTATGCCCAGCCGCCAAAACCGAAGAACCATCGGCACGCAAGCTGGCACTCAACAAATATTTGTTATTGTATTGGTAATTGACCCGCCCAAAAAACGATTCCAATTTGCTTTCAACCAAACCGCTTCTTATGGCAATTTGGCTTGCATTTGACCCCAAATCAAAGAAAGTGGTTGTTTCAGACACATTTTGCTTAAAACGATGTAATTACCCGACACTTGATAGCTGATACTGAGGGGGGACAATAAAACATTTAAAACAGTGGCTAATTTTTGATTGCTCGCCTCAACAAACACCTGTTTGTCAATAGGTATGCGGGTATCGCTGTACACAAATCGGGCATTTGTTTGTTTTTCAATTTGTGCGAGAACAGTTTTGAGTGGTTCAGCATGTGTCTTAATGGACACGCCTTTTTTTAAGATTTCTTGGGCTGTTGTATCATGGGCATAAGCCAATGTACAAAAAAGAGCCATCAAAATCAATTGCACGAAAGTTAATTTCATGATGCGCCATAAAATTTTTTTGAACAGTAATTTTTTTTCATAACTTTGAATGCTTTTTTAATTTTTAATAAAATAATGAGGCACTGCCTTGCTTTTCCACCTTACGACCGTCAAATCTGTGGGCTGTTGAGCAAAGGCATTTTAGGAAGCCGATGATGTTAGCGCATCGTCGGCTTTACTTTTTTAGCATTAATGAATATTGGATTAAAAAGCCCCTGTTAGGGGTGCAATATTGGTAAAAAAACGCCACCCCCTACAATCCCCTTTAGGCAGGGTTTATTAGCTCTATTTTAGCATTCGAAAAAGCCGTGCGTCCCCCCGACCCCCAGAGGGGGAGTACATCCGAAGTAGCTTAGAAATCAGTACACTTTCTTTGAAAAAATACCGAATTTTGACTTACCTCGGATGTACTCCCCCTTTGGGGGTCGGGGGGACGCACGGCTTTTTCGAATGCCAAAACAGAACCAATAAACCCTGCCTAAAGGGGCTTAGTACTGGGTGTTTTGGCGTTTTTTTACCAATATTGCACCCCTAACGGGGCTTTTAACTCATTATTGACAGCCTTCACCCTCAATCCAAATAGCTGTCCCATATTTTTGGTATTTTGCATCAATGGTTTTACAAATCAAATCCAATTGTTCATAAAGCGATAAGCCGTTTAGGTTTCCTGTAAAATGGCACTTTTCAAGGTATTTGTTTTTCATTAAAATATCAATAGCATACACATTTTTCAGTCTTTTCAGCACAGTCGGTAAGGCAGTTTGCTTAAAATCAAAATCCTCAACTTTCTCAATAGGACGCACAACAATCGGCACATCTACTATAATAGGTTTTAAAACAGTCTCATTCGGTGTATAATTTACTTTCTGATTGGGTGTTAAAACCACCGTTTTAGCTATTTTACCTTGTATATTTTCATAAACCATCACTTTTCCGTTTGTCACAACCACTTCCGCTTTTGTCTCATTATAGGCTTTTACGATAAATTTTGTCCCTAAAACCTTTGTCACCAAATTGCCTGCATAGACATAAAAAGGCTTCGTTGTATCGTTTTTTACTTGAAAATAGCCTTCCCCTTTTAGGAAAACGATGCGGTTTTCGCTGCCAAAATTTTCTAAATAGGTCAAACTACTTTGTGGTTGCAATGTAATGGAACTACCATCTTTTAGTTTAAACTCTTGCGCTACATTTGTGGTATTAGACAGTTCAAAACCCGCTGTTTTACTGTTCAAAATACCCCCCTCCCGATTATTTCGGGATGTTCCGTCAGTATAAACGTTTTTAACCAAAAACCAAGTGCCGTAAGCCAACAAACTCAAAAAACAAGCGGCAATACCTAAGCGATAAAACGACAATCTGAATGGAAACCGCCAAGTACCAACCGTACTGGTATCAATGCGTTTTTTCAATCGTTTGGTCGTTTCCGCTTCTTCTTGAGCATTTAAAGGAAAAGGTGAAGCTGCCACTTGCCTTTTAGACCATTTTTCAATCAAATGCTCTTCCGCAGGGTCGCAATCACCTGCCATATATTTTTCTATTAATTTATCGAATTCAAATTGAGTCATGTGTGATTATGTATGAAATTGTTCTATTAAGTAGTCGCATTGAAATAAACGCTGTTATTGACTAACCACGTCCTTTAGGGCGTGGGCAGAGAATTTAGCCTTTATTTGGCTTTAGCCGCTCACTTTATTGTTTGAAGATGAGCGGCTAAAGCCTTAAATAATCTTTATATCTTGCCCACGTCCTAAAGGACGTGGTTAGTCAATAACAGCATTTATATCTATTCAACTACTTATATGAATGGGGGATAAAAAATCACCCATTTACTTAATTATGGTTATAATGTCTATCTAGATTTTCTTTTATAAATTTCAGCGATTTGGTGATATGATATTCTACCGCTTTTTCAGTGAGGTCTAAATGTGTTGCAATCTCTCGAACAGATTTATTTTCATAGCGGCTCATGCGGAACACTTCAACGGTTTTGTCGGGCAATTTTTGTAAAACTTCATTGACAACACGTTGCAATTCCGAATAATTGACAATATCATCTGTAGAAAAATTTTTCTGAATTTCTTGAAAAATGAGATATTCTTGAAACTTGCGAAAAGTAATTTGCGACTTGATGTAATTGATAGAAAAATGCCGCACAGAAACAATCAAATAAGCTTTCAAACAAGTAATTTTTTGAACATCTCGATTGTGCCATATCCGTTCAAAAACATTGTGAACAATATCTTCCGCCTCCTCTTTCGTCCCCAATTGACTGTAAGCCACCGCATAAAGCATTTTCCAATAGCGGGCATACAGCGCATCAAAGGCACCAATTTTGCTTTCGCACAACCCCATTACGAGTTGTTCATCTGTAAGAGCGTGGTAATTCATCATTAATTATGTCTCGTTGATATAGCAGACAAAGAAAGGTAGGCAATCCCTAAATCAAATCTTGTTTTTTTTTAAAATAATTGAGATGTTTCATTTGTAAAAATGAAGGCTTACAAATCAGGGTCGAAAAGCAATCGACAAATTTATTTGCTGCGTGTAAAGGAAGGAATACTACACTTTTAAATTTTATTTTATTTTTGATAATTACCTAAAAAAAATTTACCTTTGAAAAAAATAGTGTAAACATTTTATCTTTTTTTTATAAAAAATTCAATGACATGACGACTTTGATTGTGCCACAAGACAAAATAACGGTTGAGGGATACCTCAAAATGCAGCGTTCTGGACCACGAGAATTGACGGGGAAATACGAATTTTTTAACCAAAAATTACGACTCATGGCAGGGGCGAGCGCAAATCATAATCGAATTAATCGAAACCTAACATATTTACTTGAACTTACAGTACGTCAAAACGACACCCAACATGAAGTTTTTGCAAATGATATGCGAACTGTAAGTTACCTAACGCACAAAAACTATCTTTATCCCGATATTGTTGTTGTAGATGGAAATCCATATTATGACGATGAAAAAGATGATAATTTAGCCAATCCAAGTCTCATTATTGAGGTTTTATCGAACTCTACTGAGAGTTTTGACAGAGGTGATAAGTTCCGTTCTTATCGTCAAACACCGAGTATGAAAGAATATATTTTGGTTTCTCAAAAAGAAAAGTGTATCGAACAGTACTTCAAAAATGAAAAAGGAAAGTGGCAAATTGGCGATATTATCACCGAAGGCACTTTTAAATTAGAAACAATGCCGTTTGTATTGTCGGTTGATGATATTTACAGAAAGGTTGTATTTGATGACATTTCTGCATCTGAAAATGATAAAACATAGAATTTAAAAGATAGTTGTAGGCATAAAAAAAGGCTTTAAGTCCCAACAGGACTTAAAGCCATAATTTTTTTTGGATTAAAAAGGGTCAATATTTAATTCTGTTTTCTACTTGCATGAAACTCAAGTCCATTTCTGTACCACGACCAAAGATTTTTACCACCACTTTGAGTTTCTTTTTCTCTTCATTGACTTCAAGAATTTCACCGACAAAATCAGCGAAAGCGCCTTCTGTAATTTTAACCGTTTCACCAACGATATACGGACCAGCTCGCACCCCCTCTTCCAAAAACCACCAATCTTAACAAATGAACGGCACGGCTCGTGAGGATTTGAAAATCCGCAACGGCTATTTTGCAGGTCTCTCCAAAGGAGTCCTATGGACTGACCTGCGTGTCCTATCTCATTCAACACAAATTTACT
>JAYUQN010000848.1:0-2885 GCA_043756725.1 Saprospiraceae bacterium | reverse complement strand
TCCGAACTTGTCAAAACGGCTTTAGCCGTTTGTATATTTTTGTATGAAATAGTTGTAGCATCCCCTCAGTATTAAAACGGCTGAAGCCGTTTTTACGGGTTCGGCTGAAGCCGAAGCTACGTATTTACGGATAAAGTCCTAAAAAAACAGGCTTCCGAGCCGCTACTATAATGTCTTGATTCAAAAATAATACTTTTTTAAACCGCTTAACAATACTCACGGGTATGCCTTTCCTATTGACAGGTTGATAAGTAATTTGTGGTTCATGAAAAGTATTGTCTTTCAAAATTTTTATCAAAGCCTTATGCGTTGTCAATCCAAGATGTTCATTATCTGGATTGTTTTGCGTATGCGCTATATGAATATTAAAAGGATTTTGAAACTTAAGAAGTGCTTTCATTCTTTTAAGAAAAAGCGGCAATTTCAAATACCTCAGGTTTGGCGTTTTAATCACAACGATACCGCCCGGACGCAACACACGGTAAATTTCAGCGAGACATTTGTCTTTTTGCTCTTCCGTAATATGTTCAAACACATCACCCGAAAAAACGATGTCGAAACTATTAGAAATATGTGGCAACTTTGTACAATCTTCGACTCTGAAATCTGCATCAAAATTGTTCTTATCCATGTACTCCCGCCCTCTTTGAATCAGTCCTTCGTCTATATCAATGCCTGCGGCAGACCGTGCGCCCATCTTTAAAAAAGTAAGCATATACATCCCAAAACCACAACCTATATCTAAAACGTCTTTCCCCTTCACATCTCCGACGGCAAAAAGAGCCAAATCACGTTGAAGGAGTTCGTTATAATTGCGTTGCCATGTCTTGTTTTTGGGTGAAATAAAAAAACCTTTATGCCACGTATAATCATCTTCAAGCCCCTTTTCAAAGGGCATACTTTCAATCTTATTCCAACCTTTTTCTGCCATGATGCGCCCCTAAAACACTTTTAATTTTGGAACAGCTGTAACGAATTTTCCACCCCAATCTTTGATATATCCCAACTGCTCTACAATTTCATCTTTTATATTCCACGGAAAAAGTACAACATAATCGGGCTGAGCTTTTCTAATTTCACTTTCACTCACTACAGGAATATGGCTACTTGGTAAAAATTTTCCTTGTTTATGGGGTGAAGCGTCTGCAACAAAATCTATCAAATCCTTTTTCACACCACAATAATTCAACAAAGTATTGCCTTTTGCGGCGGCTCCATATCCTACTACGCGTTTATTGTTTTTTTTGGCTTTTAGTAAAAACTGTAAAAAATCGTTTTTGACTTTGTTGGCTTTTAATTGAAAACCTTGATATGTCCTTATATTTGTTAAGCCAGCTTTGTATTCTTTCTCCAATAATTTGGCAATATTGGGGCTGATTTTTTTAGAAAAATCCCCTTTGTGTTTTGCATAAATCCGCAATGAGCCACCATGTGTGGGAATTTCTTCGACATCAAACAGTTCTAAATCGTGCTTTTCAAAAATCTGTTTGACCGTGTGAAACGATAGATAGGAAAAATGCTCGTGGTAAATAGTGTCAAACTGATTGTGGCGAATAAGTTGAAGTAAATGTGGAAATTCTATCGTAATTACCCCCCCCCTATTGAGCAAAAATTTTAAGCCTTTTACAAAATCATTGATGTCAGGTACGTGCGCGAGGACATTATTGCCTGCTATTAAATCCGCTTTTTTACCTTCTTTTACTAACTGTGTCGCTAATTTTTTACCGAAAAAATCAATAACTGTTGGTATCCCTTTTTTTATCGCAACCTGTGCCGTATTTGCCGCTGGCTCAATGCCTAAAACGGGAATGTTTTTTTCTTTGAAATACTGGAGTAAATAGCCATCATTTGAAGCAATTTCAACAACTAAAGTATTTTCATTGTATTTGAAACGCTCTACTATTTTATCTGTGTATGCCTTGCAATGGGTTAGCCAACTTGTGGAATACGATGAAAAGTAGGCATATTGATGGTTAAAAATATCTGCTGATTTCTTGTATTCGTCTATTTGAACTAAAAAACACGTGTCGCAAACCAAAACTTTTAACGGATAAAAGGTTTCAGGTTCATTCAATTGCGCTTCGGTCAGATAGGAGTTTGAGGGTGGACAATTGTTTAAATCAATAAACTCATGGCTTAACTTTTGGTCGCAAAATCGGCATTTCAAAACGATATTCCTTGAAAATTTAGTTCTTTTACTGAGGGGGCATAATAATCTCTTTCCGACAAACCTTTCACTTTCAATTTCCATTTTATGCCTATTGAGGCATCGTCGTAGCATAAAACGCCTTCTGATTCTTTATGATAAAACTCGGAATGAAAATATAAAAGCTCTGTATTGTTTTTTAACGCTTGAAAACCATGCGCAAAACCTTCGGGAATGAAAACGGCATTATTGGCTTCGGGCGACAGTTCAACCCCAAACCATTTGAGAAACGTGGGTGAATTTTTACGAATATCAACCATAACATCAAACGCTTTACCTCTTATACACCGCACTATTTTTGCTTCACAATGGGGTGCTTTTTGAAAATGTAAGCCTCTAATTGCCCCCCGCTCTCGGGTTAAAGAATGGTTGATTTGAACAATTTTTTTATTGAAACCAAGCTGTTGAAACTCGGTTTCACAGAAAAGTCTTGAAAAACCACCTCTATTATCTGAAAACGGATTGAGTTGTAGGAGGTAGCTATTTTTTAATTCTGTTTCTGTGAAAGTCATTCCTAATGGATTCCTTTGTCCGCAAGGACTCCTTTGGAGGAAAAAGTCCAAGCGGCATTTGCCTGTTGTGCGTCCTTAACGTAGGTTTCGATATGATTCTGCGTAAGCACTTGATTGTTTTCATAAAAAGCCTTGTACCACTCAATGGTTTTTTCAACGGCTTTATC
>JAYUQN010000847.1:0-2891 GCA_043756725.1 Saprospiraceae bacterium | reverse complement strand
GCTTGCCTGTTCCCCATACTTCAACAGGGTTTTCACGACGGGCAATACGTGCTGCAATGGAAGGTACAGGATAGGTCAAATCTTGGTCTTCACCATAACCACTGAAGGGACGAATGCACGTAATTTTCACACCATAATGATGTGCAGCAATTTTGGCTAAATATTCACCCGTCAATTTTGACCAGCCATACGTCATATCGGGTTCGCCCATGCGTTTGAAATCAATATCGCTTTCACGCAAGGCGATTGCCCCCCCCTCAGTCTGTAAGTCAATGGGATAGGCTGCACTGCTGCTTGGGTACATCACACGCTCTGGTGGATGGCGTGTAATCCAATGGAAAAACTCCGCATCAATCGCTAAATCTAAGGCAACCATCATGGGGTCACCGTCAATCATAGCCCGTCCTCCGACGATGGCGGCGAAGTGAAAAACATCCGCAAAGCGTTCAAAATCAAGCCCATAGCGATTTTGAAAAAAACGAGGGTCATCGCTTAGTTTGTTTAAAACTTTTCTGAAATCGGCTTTCAAAAAGAGTAACCGCTCGTCTTTGCCAAAAATCTCTAAGTCTTTGTTATCGCCCGTTTTCGGTACACTCAACCATGTAGAGGGATGTGTTCCAACCATCAGATTGTCTATGAAAAGGATGTGGTCATTCGTTGTACTATACAACCGTTTTACCATATTGCGCCCGACAAATCCGCAGCCGCCTGAAATTAAGTGAATTTTCATGTGTCGTTTTAAATAATGAAATTATACGTTAATTATTATTTATATAAAAAATGTGAAAGGATTGTGCGTGGGTTTAGTAAACGAATTTTGATTTTTTTTTTGCAAAAAAAAATCAAAATTCATTTACTAAACCCTTTGGCATACCCCCTCAGTATTTTCAAATGAAATTGATAGCCTAATTTAAAAAATAAATAAATGAAAAAATGAGCCAGCACTAAATTCTTGTGTAAACAAAGCATAATTCACAATTAAAAGCCAGCCTATTTTATGTAAGGTTTGGTCGAAAAGGGCTTTTTTATACATTAAGTAATTGTAGATAAAAAAGCCAATAAAACCAAATCGTAATAGAAGAATAGTTGACCCACAAGAAGTAGCTAATTTTTCAGAAACGCCTAATTTATTAAAACTTACTGTTCTGAAATCAACACCTAAGCCAAATAAAGGGTAATTTTTAATGGTTCTCATATCTATAATAACACTCGCACTTCTTGATACTTGTACGACGAAATCATCTTTTTCACCTAAGGCTATCACGTCAAATTCATTGTCAAGTTCTATAAACTCCTGTGCTATTTTATTGTATAATAAATCAACTTTTGTAAAAATAATAATACTTATTGTCAATATGAGTGGAATTATTACAACAGAAAGTTGTTGATAAATTCTATCACTCATGATAAAATCTTTCAGCTTCAAACCAAAAGGCACAATAAGAGACATAAATCCCATTGTGGATTGAGCGGTTAAAATAGAGACTAATAAAATGATATTTTTTTTGGAAAGAAGGCTTTCTTTTCTATTAAAAATATTGATGTAATATGTCAATAACAATACTGTAACGAAGGCACCGGGTTCCCACATAAAACCACTATTGCGCGTGGGGTGCATAGGAATTATTGTAAAAATAATGGAGTTTACTTGGGCTGTGTCGTCGGTGTGTGTTAAGGAATCGTTTGAACCAAAAATATTATTGAGATTGTAGGTGAAATCATAATTAATCAATTGAAGGCAAAATAATACAAGACATATAGCTGACCAAAAACTGACAATTTTGACAAAATAGTCTGCGAAATATTCTTTACATAATTCTCTACAATAATAAGCTAATGATACTTTTATGAAAAAACCTATATACGTCACTTCATTAAAAGCATTGTTGCGAAAATAATACAGTATGGATATACAGCCAAAAATGCCAAGCAAGAACAAAAATGAATATTTTATATAATTTTCTAAATAAAGATATAATATAGTAAAAATTGCCCAACCGCCAATTGCTAAATTTTTGCTATTAGACAAATCAGAAGTACCCGATGATATATACAAAATGAATACAATCATCGTGTAAGACAAGATTTTTCTTATATCTAAAGGGTGAAGCATGGCTAAGGAAATGATGAATTATAAATGATGAATGATGAATTAAGTAAGCGTTGTGCCGAAGGCATCCCTTTGGGAAAAATTAATGCTTTTCAATTTTGAAAATGATACTATATTATTTTCACTTTCCTAAAATATTGAGACTTATTACTTAAATAAGCATTTTTAGTATCAATAATTCCAAATTTGGATACAAATAAATGTAAAAATACTGAGTACCGCATTAAATATGTTTTTATAATAACCCTCCAAGAGTTTAAAACTCTTGGAGGGTTGATAACCAACAAATTATAAAAATGGATTATTATAAAAACTTATTTAATGCGGTACTGAGGGGGGTACTTGTGTTGAAAAGGTGTTATAAGGTTTTATATTTGGCTCATCAAAAAAAATTACTTTTAAACCAATCATTTGAAAACATAGATGTTTTAGATTCATTTTTTTCACCTTTACTATAATAGTTGTTCTCCATTCTATCAACGCCTTTCAAACCATTGAATACAATAGTAGGATTTGGCAGTTTTTGACCATCCACATAAGACTGGAGTATAGAGAGGTCTGTTTTTTTGGTATAACCAAACCGCACCACAAATAAGGTAATATCAATATACGGCTTTAAGGATACCGCATCAGAAACCAAACCAATAGGAGGCGTATTGATAACAATATAATCAAATTTTTCTTTTAAATAGGTAAATAAAAGCCCCATTTTAGGGTCCATCATCAATTCTGCGGGATTTTGAGGTATCATACCACTGTTGATAAAATACAAATCTGGATG
>JAYUQN010000846.1:0-7742 GCA_043756725.1 Saprospiraceae bacterium | reverse complement strand
ATACTAAAGTGAAAGTGGTTTTCGGATTTTAAAAATACGATAATATTTACCACCCTCAGTATATTCGCTAGTTTGGGGCGTAAGATTTACGAAATTTTAAAAATTTCGTAAATCTGTTTGCTCGCAAAATCCGAAAACCACTTTCACTTTAGTATAAAACGCTCACTTTTAAATAATAAAATTTAAAATTTTTCACCATGCTAAGCGACAAAGAAATTGATTATTTAGAACAACAAATACCGCTTTTGGCAGAAGGTGCCTTACAACAAGCCTTTTGGAATACCCTCGCTGCGGGTGACAAGGTGAGGGTTTTATGAAATACTCGATTGGTTTAGAAAATATGTGCTGGATAAATTTGCTTAAAATGGTGAAAATACTGAGGGGGTATAAAATCTTTTAACAATATAGCATTTATCTAAAAAAACACCTATTTTTGTGTAAAAATAAAGAAAACATGGTTATTCACGCAGTATATAATCAAATCGCAGATTTGCTCTCAACACTTGACCCCTCAAAGGTCATTGCCTTGAACCCTTCGGAGGAAGTTCAAACCCGCTTTTCGTTTTTAGTTGAAAAAAAGCATAATAATCAGCTCGATGAAGCTGAAAAAGATGAATTGGATCATTTTATCGTCCTTGAACGCTTGATTCGATTGGCTAAAATCCGTTCTCAAAACCGCCCCCTTGCATGAGTGTTTATATTCCCGAAAATTTGCGCCAGTTGGTTACAACACGTGCCAATATGCGATGCGAATATTGTTGCATAAGTGTTTTAAATGCTTATTTCCCTTTCCACATTGACCATATTGTGAGCATCAAACACGGCGGTCTTACCCTTGCTAAAAATCTTGCTTTAGCCTGCGCTCTTTGTAATCTCTACAAAGGCTCTGATATTGCCACTTTCCTTACGACCAACCAAATTCCCACTCGATTTTACAACCCTCGAACAGATGATTGGAACGCTCATTTTGAAGTGCTTTCAACGGGTGTCTTATCGCCTAAAACCGATATTGGGGAAGCGACTATCAAAATCCTAAAACTAAATCATGTGGACGCTATCATTGAAAGACAAGAGATGATACGCTTTAATTTGCTCTGATTTATTTACTGTCTTTTCGTTGAAAAAGTTCAAAATGCTGAGGGGTCTCTCAACCCGCTATAAGACAGTATAGGACAGTTGTTTCAAAAAGGGGTTTTACTTTTGAGGGTGGAATTTAAAAATCAAATAAATACTCAAAAAATGGGGGAAAGTCAAAATTTAGCTAATCTGTTAAATTCAATTTCAAGTATTCTAAAAAAATATGATAATCATGCCATTGATAAAGGGTATTATTTCAATATTTTTAAGGTTTTAAAAATGGAAACCAAGGAGGTTAAAACCCATTCAGCTTTTTTAGCAGAGTTGTTAAATCCTAAAGGCAGTCATGGACAAAAGGATGTTTTTCTAAAATTGTTTATAGAAGAAATTACAGAAGATACAGCCTTAGCTACGCATATACCAAATAATAATGCTGTAAAATTTGAAATCCTCAATTATAGCACAACAACGGCAACTGCAAATGTAGAAAAATACATTGGTGAAAAGACAGAAGATTCTGGAGGTAGAATTGATATTATTATTGAATCTCCTAAAAATCCGCCAATTATTATTGAAAATAAAATTGATGCCATTGACCAACCTCAACAAATGATACGTTACTGGAATTATGGAAAAGATAAAAATGCTTTACTTTTTTATCTTTCAAAATGGGATAATAGTATACCTCATGAAATTAGTACAGTGATTAAAGAAGGCGAGATTGTAAAATATAATCTGATAAAAGGGGAAGACTTTAAATGTATTTCATATCAAAAAGAAATCACGAATTGGCTAATAAAGTGCATAGGTAAAGTTCAAAATGATAATCTTTTAAAAACAATCATTACGCAATATTTAAATTTAGTTAAATATCTAACCAATCAAACCTTAAATAAAGAAATGGAGACGGAAATTGCTAAGTCTATTATAGAAAAAGGAGGAGATGCTATTGAAGCTGTATTTGCTATTCACGATAAAAAGACCTTAAAAAAGGCTCTATTAAAGAAATTTGGTAATGATATTTTAAAAGAAATAGAGTCGATAGAGTTTGAGTTTGAGTTTGTAGATTCCAAAAATGATGTTATCCAATTTTGTTTTAATATTAAAAATTGGGGTAAAGGGAAATTATATATTGGTTTTTTGGGTAAAGAAGAATACTCTGCAAACGCTTTTATTGGCATCTGGCCCGAAACTGATAAAGACTTTGACACTCTTAAAATAACTATAGAAAGTAAAGTTAAAGATTTAGGGATTGGTCAAAAATTAGAATGGGAAGGTTATTTAATGATATACAAATTCCCTTTAGTTGATTTTAGAAACAATGGTAAAATATGGCGAAACATAAAGGAGTCAGAACAAGGGAAACAAGTCATTGATAAGATTCGTGAAATTATTGAGGCTTTAAAAACTGTTGAAAATCAATTAGTTAAAATATAAATTTTATGTCAAAGACATCAAACGTAAAAAACTTCAACCACGTCAGCTACCTCTGGGACGAAGCCAAAGCCGCATCAATGGCAGGCGATGAAGTCGCACTTTTCATTTACCGTTCTAATATCTTGGGGGCAGATTTGCGCTTAACGAACTACGGCGGTGGCAATACCTCCGTAAAAATAACCGACAAAGACCCCTTGACGGGCAAATCCGTAGAGGTGATGTGGATAAAAGGCTCGGGTGGAGATATTGGCACGTTGAAAAAATCGGGTTGCGCTGCCTTGTACATGGAGCGTTTGTTGAATCTTGAAAACGTCTATCGGGGCTTGGCGCATGAGGATGAAATGGTCGAACTTTTCAACCATTGTATCTTCGATTTGGCATCAAAAGCACCCTCTATTGATACGCCTTTGCACGGTTTTTTACCTTTCAAACACATTGACCACTTGCACCCCGACGCAGCCATTGCCATAGCTGCCGCAAAAGACGGTGCTAAAATTACGCACGACCTATTCAATGGTGAAATCGGTTGGGTAGAATGGCAACGCCCTGGCTTCGATTTGGGCTTAAAACTCCGCACTTGTTTGAACGATGCGGCGGCAAAAGGCATCAAATTGAAAGGCATTATGCTCGGTTCGCACGGGCTTTTCACTTGGGGCGATACGGCTTATGAAAGCTACGTCAATACCTTAGATGTGATTGAAAAATGTGGTCAATACTTGGAAGCCCCCCCCGCCCCCAAAGGGGGAGTTATCCGACCAACGTTTGGAGGTCAAAAAATAGACAGTCTTTCACCCGATGAAAGACAAAAACAAGCCGCTAAAATTGCCCCAATACTGAGGGGGTACTGTTCTTCCGCTGATACTCCCCCTATGGGGGTTGGGGGGCGCAAGATGGTAGGTCATTTTTCAGATGATACAAGAGTTTTAGAATATATCAACTCGAAAGATTTAGAAAAATTAGCCCCAATGGGTACAAGCTGCCCCGACCATTTTTTGAGAACTAAAATCGCTCCATTGGTTTTAGATCCCAAAAAACTCGAAGACAAAGCCTATTTAGATGCTGAATTTGAAGGGTATCGTAAGGGTTATAGTGCCTATTATGCACAATGTAAGCACCCGAATAGCCCTGCCATGCGTGACCCTAATCCTGTGGTTATTTTAATCCCAAGTGTGGGTATGTTTACCTTTGCGAAGGATAAAACAATGGCACGTTTGGCATCGGAATATTACACCAATGCCGTCAATGTTATGAAGGGCGCAGAAGCCGTTTCAGAATACACCTCATTACCGCATCAAGAAGCCTTCAATATCGAATATTGGCTCTTGGAAGAAGCCAAATTGCAGCGTTTGCCAAAGCCAAAACCATTGAGTGGGCGAGTGGCTTTGATAACAGGCAGCGCAGGCGGCATTGGTAAAGCCATAGCAAAACGTTTTGCCGAAGAAGGGGCTTGTGTTATTTTAAACGACATCAACCAAGAGCGTTTGGACGAAGCCAAAACCGAGTTCATCAAACTCTACGGAAAAGATGCGGTTGCGACAACTTTATTGGACGTGACCAATACCCGCTCTATTGAAGATGCCCTTGAAAACGCTTGTCTCGACTTCGGCGGCGTGGATATTGTGGTCAATAATGCAGGTATCAGCCTATCAAAGCCGCTTTTAGACCATACCGTTGCCGATTGGGATAAGGTGTATGATATATTGGTAAAAGGTCAATTCCTTGTGAGTAGAGAAGCCGTAGAAGTGATGAAAAAACAAGGATTTGGGGGTGATATTGTGAATATTGTCTCTAAAAATGCCGTTGTTTCGGGACCCAACAATGCCGCTTACGGTTCAGCAAAATCTGCTCAAGCGCATTTGACCCGCCTTTTAGCATCAGAATTAGGAGCTGATAAAATACGGGTAAATATGGTCAATCCCGATGCCGTTATTCAAGGCTCAAATATTTGGGCAGGTGGTTGGGCAGAAGGCAGAGCCAAAGCCTACGGGGTGACAGTTGAAGAACTCCCCGCTTATTATGCCAAGCGCACTTTGCTGAATGAAATCATTTTACCCGAAGATATTGCCAATGCCGCCTTTGCTTTTGTAGGTGGTTTGTTGAATAAGTCAACGGGGAATGCTTTGAATGTGGATGGGGGTGTGGCGATGGGTTTTTTGAGGTAACGTAGCTTCGGCTTCAGCCGAACCCGTTGAAACGGCTTTAGCCGTTTGTTTACCAGTTGTACGACAAAATCGTACAACTGGTAAACAAAAACATAATTCGCACGCAGGTACAAATTGTACCCTCGTAGCTTTCAAAATCACTTTTCAGATGTTTCCATTTTGGAAACATCTGTATTCTATATTTTTTATAAACATTAAAACGTATAAAAAATGTTAAGGGTTATTACATGGAACTGTAACATGGCGTTCAGAAAAAAGATAAAATTTATAGAGAATTACACACCTGATATAATGATTGTTCCCGAATGTGAACACCCAGATAAGTTGAAATTTGATTTGGATACTAAACAACCTACTGATATATTTTGGTATGGCACTAATTTGCACAAAGGTTTAGCGGTTTTTTCATTTACGGATTTTAAAATTAATCTTTTAGACTATCACAAAGAAGAATTTAGAATGGTTTTGCCATTGCAGATTAAAAATGAAAAGGCTACTTATACCGTATTTGCAATTTGGGCAAATAATCCACATGACCGTGATTATCAATATATTGGACAAGTTTGGAAAGCACTAAATTACTATCAGAATAAATTAGGAGAAAATAAGACCTTGTTAATTGGCGATTTTAATAGCAACACCATTTGGGATAGACCTAAAAGAGAAGCCAATCACAGTACAGTTGTAGATATTTTATTAAAACAAGGCATTGAAAGTACCTATCATAGATTTTTAAATCAAACGCAAGGGAAAGAATTACATCCAACCTTGTTTATGTACAGGCACCAAGATAAGCCTTATCATATAGATTATTGTTTCGCTTCTTTTGATATGATACAGCGATTGAAAAATGTCGAAGTTGGCAAATATGAGGATTGGCGTGGCGTTAGCGACCACATGCCTATAATTGTTGATTTTGAATAATTTTATCAAATCGTTTTAAAACCTCATCGTGAGGTATTAGTTTTGTTTCATCGTAAGTTTGAGCAATTGCTTCTAAGAGGTCTTTTTGCTGTTCAATTGAAAGGTCGTTAAAACCTTCAATTTCATCTTGATTCATTAAATCTAAATTGATCATTTTGAATTTTATTTTTTAAAATCTCCAAAATACTGAGGGGTATCAATTAAGACAATAAAGGCAAAACAGTTATAAAATCACTAAATTTCGTAAAATCAGCAACATTATGCGTCAAAATATAGGGAATATTATAGACTCTTAAAGTTGCAGCGATATTAAAATCAAACAAGTCTCTATGAGAAGTGAGGCGAGATAAAAGATTTTGCCATTCATTCAAAACATTTTGATTTTCATATAAAACTTCAAAATTGTCTTTGAAAAACTGGACGTTAATGCTTAAATCAGCAAGGCTATTAGCGAGGTCTAAATTATTACGGACGGCATTTTTCAAGGTCACATTTGAATATTCCCTTATGACTTGTGCGCTGATGTATAAGGTATTATTTAAGTTTGCAAGTTCATTTAATCGTGCAGACGCTTGATTGCCAAATTGACTTAATGGGTCATTGGCATAGTATAAAATGTTGGTATCAACAAAAATATTTGAGTTAGTAACGGTCATCGTTGTAGATTTCAGAACGGTGAATAATAACATTGTCAACTGGGACAGGAATACGTTTCATGCCGTCTAAAAAATTACGAGGCTTCGCTTTTTTAGGTTTTTGAGGGAAAATATTCTTTTGCTTATTAATCAAAAACTCAATAAAAAGCTGTAAGTCTTTAAGACTTTCATTATTGAGCAAGCCAATTTGTTCCTGTAATTTAATTTCTAAATTCATTTTCTAAATTTTAACTACAAAATAAGTTCATTTTAATCAAATATACAAATGCAAATAGAAAAATACCAAATAGAAGCCCACAACGAGCAAGCACACGAAAAACACAAAAAACGCCTCAACTTCCTCACTTCCGAAATAGAAGGTGAGCGAGCGATAATCCAAAAATTGATGGATTTTCAGATTGCCATTCCCTCATGGGCATTAGGTACGGGCGGCACCCGCTTCGGACGTTTTTCAGGCGGCGGTGAACCCCGCAATTTGGAAGAAAAAATTGAAGATGTGGGTTTAATCCACGCTTTAAACCGTTCAAGTGGGGCTATTTCGTTGCATATTCCGTGGGATATACCTGAAAATGCTGCGGCAACTCGTGCTTTGGCAGCACAACATGGTTTGGCGTTTGATGCCGTCAATTCCAATACTTTTCAAGACCAAGCGAACCAAAAATTGAGTTATAAATTCGGTTCGTTGCAGCACACGGATAAAGCGGTGCGACAACAAGCGATTGACCATAATATTGAAGTTATTCGACATGGCATTGAGTTAGGGTCAAAATCCATCACCGTTTGGTTGTCCGATGGCTCGTGTTTTCCGGGGCAATTGAATTTCAGAAAGGCGTTTCAAAATACATTGAACAGCTTGAAAGAAATTTATGCTGCCTTGCCAAGCGATTGGAAAATGTTTATCGAATACAAATGTGCTGAACCTAATTTTTACTCTATGACAGTGGGGGATTGGGGACAGTCGCTTTTATATGCCAATAAATTAGGTGACCAAGCCTATACTTTGGTGGATTTAGGACACCATTTGCCCAACGCCAATATCGAGCAAATTGTCGCCCTCCTTTTAATGGAAGGCAAACTCGCTGGTTTTCATTTCAATGATAGCAAATACGGCGACGATGATTTGACCGTTGGAGCTATCAATCCTTACCAATTGTTCTTGATTTTCAATGAATTAGTGGACGGTATGGACACCCGAGGCATGAACCACGCCACCGATTTAGGCTGGATGATTGACGCATCGCACAACGTAAAAGACCCACTCGAAGACCTCTTACAATCCGTGGAAGCGATACAGCAAGCCTACGCAAAATCTTTGTTAATTGACAGAAAAGCCTTGGCTACGGCTCAAAACGACAACGATGTGGTGCGTTGTCAAGAGATTTTACAAACGGCTTATCAAACAGATGTACGGGCATTGGTTGCGGAAGCGAGGTTGAAAATGGGCGGGGCTTTAGACCCCCTTAGTATTTTCCGCAGTTTGAAGGTG
>JAYUQN010000845.1:0-2893 GCA_043756725.1 Saprospiraceae bacterium | reverse complement strand
TTAATGATTTTGCTGGCACAGGTAGAACCTTATTGCGTTGGAAATTTACCGCCGATTTGCCCGTTAATAAATGTGTCAATTATAGTTTTAAATCCACCATCAAACCGGGTTCAGGTGGCACGGTCTCAAATGAACCTTTTTCAACATCCAATGACCGTAAGTTTCAATGTGCTTTTGGTGAGGTGATTGATAACAATGATATGGATGATGATGGGAATATTAGCGAAGCTATTTGTCGCGCAGCAAACAGCGCAGACTTTGTCATTCCCATCATCAAGAGTATGCAAGCTAAAAAATATGTCAAGGGTGCAAAAAATTTGGCATATCTTGGTTCAGATAGAAACAGTCTGGGTATAGGTGGCACGTTCCCTTCGGATAGTGTTTTGTGGCGGCTAAAAGTGAGTAATCCTGGCAACGTCACCCTTACAGATGCCATAGTTGTGGACGTTTTCCCTCATCTTAACGATAAAGGTGTGCAACTCAATACTTCGCCCCGTCTCACTGAATGGGTTCCGTACCTTGCTGAGCCTATCGTTTCACCCAAACCGACCATCAAAATTTGGTACAGCCAAAACACCAATCCTTGCCGTGCTGAAATCAGTCCTGTAAGTAGTGCAGATTGTGTTGATGATTGGTCTGAAACGCCGCCCAGTATTTTATCTACGGTGAAATCTGTGAAATTTACCTTTTTAGACGAAGACATTGACCCCGCAGAAGCCTTTTGGTTTGATATAAAAATGCTTGCACCCGATAGTATTTTACTTGGCAGACCCGGTATTGCATGGAACTCTCTTGCACGCGATGCAGCAGAACTGCCAGCACAAGAGCCTAATAAAGTCGGTATCCTTATTCAAGGTTATGACCTTGCGCTCCATAAAAATTTAGCAGCAGGGCAACCTACAATGGTTACCAATGGCGAAGATGTCAATTTTACCATCACCCTTATCAACCATAGCTCTGACACCGTAAAAAACATCGAAATCACCGATTATATTCCTGCGGGAATGACGCTGAATGACCCTGACTGGACCGATTTAGGCAGTGGAAAAGCAAGCCTTAATTTGCCCTTATTGGCTCAAAATGACAGCCTATCCGTCAATATTACTTTAAAAGTGGATGCCACAAATATTGTTGGAACCACGTTAGATAATTACGCTGAAATTTCAGATTTTGAGGATGAGCTTGGCAATCATCCCCACGATTGGGACTCTTTTTCCGATTCTGACCCTGCAAATGATGATGGCGGTGGCATAGGAACAGCTGCCGATAACGTGACTTGGGGCAATGGTCAAGGTGCAGCAGGCGATGGCATGGCTGCAACTGATGAAGATGATCACGATGGTGCGCGCGTCACCATTTGCCCACGATTTACGCAAAATTCAGCACCCGACCAATATATATGCAGTGATGATTTGACAGAATTGAACGACATCGTCGTGCCTACAACCGCCGCCACAACAGAGTCCCTTAAATTCGTTTATTTCTCAAGCCAGCAAGCCCCGTCCAATATTTACACAGGCGGCACAGACTTGCTAACCGTCAATCCGAGTGGTGGAACAGTCACTTTACCAGAGGTAAGTATCCCAACGGCTCTGGGTAATTATTGGATTTACGCTATTCTTGCCAGTCAACCCACTGACCCAAATTGCAGACCTTATGATGAAATTTTTGTACAAATCAATCCACCCGTTGTCGCCACTTCAAGCAATGATACGTCTATCTGCCCTGGCTTTTCTGCTAATATTTCAGCTTATGCCACAGGCGGTACAGGTACTTACACCTATACGTGGGATAATGGACTTCCAAGCGGATCAAGCCAAACTGTTACCCCCTCAGTATCAACCACTTATAACGTCACTGTCACGGATAGTGGCGGCAATTGTGTGGCAACTGAAAGCGTGACCGTCACCCTTTTTCCACAACCTATTGTAGAGGCAGGTGTTGACCAAGCCGCTTGTCAAGGGCAATCTGTAACATTCACCACAAGTGCCAATGGTGGAACCCCTACATACAATTATACATGGAGTAATGGTGCAAACACCCCTGCTCAAACTTTCAATGCTCTTGCCACAACAACTTATACTGTCACCGTTACCGATGCCAACGGCTGTGCAGATACAGACGATTTATTATTAACTGTTTTCGATATCAGTGCCTCTACGCCAAGCCCGATTATTTGCTTAAACCAAAGCGCCAATATTTCAGCCACCCTAAATTCAGGAACAGCAAGTTCTTATTTGTGGAGTACGGGTGAAACCTCAAACAGCATTACCGTTACGCCTATTTCGGCAGGGACACACGCATATACTGTTACAGTAACCGATATAAATAATTGTACAGATATAGCTACCGTGACCATAATGGTAAATCCGCTTCCCATTGCGGACGCAGGTCAAGATATTGAAATTTGCGCCACATCTTCCACCACATTGACCGCTACAGGTGGTTCATCTTATCTTTGGAGCAATGGCGCAACAACGGCTTCCACGACTGTAACACCTGCTACAACCACGACTTATACCGTGACCGTAACAGATGCCAACGGTTGTACAGATACAGATGAAATAAAAGTAACAGTCAACCCATTACCAACAGCCACTATTACAGCAGTAGAAACATCAGGCGCAGCAAACGACGATAAAATATTAAGTGGCGCAAATGTTTCACTTACAGCCACAGGCAGTGCAACTTACGCTTGGAGCGATGGCTTAGGCACTTCTTCAAATGCCACAGCGACCCCATCCCTATCAACGACTTATACGGTCACAATTACAGACGTAAACGGTTGTACCGATACAGAAACGAAGACAATAACGGTGAAAACGGCTCCAAGCGTTTCAATCGGATTCACTGAAACATCTTGCACAGCCAACGATGGTTCCATCATGAGTGG
>JAYUQN010000844.1:0-2895 GCA_043756725.1 Saprospiraceae bacterium | reverse complement strand
TTATTTTTAGTGAAATTAATGATGTCATTTGAAAAGCTTATGGCTCTACCGTGTTCAAAACGGGCAGCAAAAACATAAAAAACTATATCCGCTTGTTGTGCTTCTGAAACCTCAACAGCACCCACTGCTTTTAGGTGAAAACTCACTGTTTTACTGAGGGGTCTATCTTCATAAGGCATGACTGTATTGGCAACCGAATCGGAGGTATAGACCGCTTTTATTTTAGGATGATAGTTGTATTTATCCGTCATGGAACGCGCCAATAACAGCATAGATACTTCATCTGCCCCGGGTTGAATGGCTACTTTTTCGCCCAAATTCAAAGTTTTCACCCGCTCAGTTAAAGTTTCCCTATCCCGTATGTGAATGCCTTTGGGTTTGGCATCGTCTTGCGACAAAATGAGGTAATCAAAGACGTGTTTTTCAGCCATTTCAACGGCTAAAAGGTTGATTTTTAGATTGCGTTTTCGAGCATTTTTATAATCATTTAAGGCATCTGTTGGGATTTCTTTTTCCAATTTTGCCACAATGTCTTTGTTTTCTGGATAGGGTGAAAAGTCTGCCCAACGGGCTAATTTTTCACGATAGGCTTCGTTTTTACCATCGCCCGTAGGAGCAAGGCGCATGATAACGCTTGAGCCATAAATCTTTATTTTAGATGCTTTTTGACGTATTTCACCCACAATTTCAAGGCGTTTTTGCGCTATTTCTAAAGGCGTTTCATTCACCCTTGAAGCTACCAACCCGCCATAAGCCACCATGTCCATTGAAATAATTGCGGCATCAAATTTATTTAAATCTTGGTTTTTCAACCATAAAATAATGGAATCGCATTTGCCAAATTGGGTGAAACGCCCCAACAACGAGCGGGGCGGCGTGACGATTTCAACATCCCCAATCAAGCCCATTTTAACAGGAAATTGTAAGCAAGGAGGACGGTCATCTAAAGGAATGAGTAATATGCGGGATGTGTATTTTACTTGTGAATAGGTTGTTGATGTACAACAAAAAAGAATAATTAAGGTAAAAAAAAGGTATTTCATCTTGAGTTTAGATTAAAATTTGAGAAAATACGAGACTTTTCTTTTTAGGCTGCAATGCTTTTTTTGTCATTCTGAACGCAGTGAAAGAATCTGAATTAAACACTTATTTTACTTAAAATTCAGATTCTTTCACTGCGTTCAGAATGACAAAAAAAGCATTGCAGTTCAAAAAGAATAATCTCGAAAATACTGAGGGGGGTAATAGCGCATGTCTAAATGTAAAGCTATGTAATTTCAAAATAGATTCTATGTAATTTCAAAATAAAATGTAAATTTGCATAAAATATCCAATTATGATAGAAAGACAAATAGCTAAATGTATTCATGCGTTGAAGGACAAATTTCCAGTGATTGCGCTTACAGGTCCTCGTCAATCGGGCAAAACAACTTTGCTGAAAAATACTTTTTCAGATTACAAATATTTGTCCCTTGAAGACCCCAATAATCGGGAGTTTGCTAAAACAGATCCCAAAGGTTTTTTAAAAACTTACGCTGAGAAATTTATTTTCGATGAAGTTCAACGTGTTCCTGAACTTTTTTCTTATATTCAAACAGTTGTTGATGAATCTCGACAGATGGGGCAGTTTATATTATCTGGGTCAGAGAACTTTCAACTTTTGCAAAGCATCACCCAAAGTTTGGCAGGGCGTGTAGCGCTATTTAAACTTTTACCATTAGATTTTAAAGAACTTGACAATCATAACTTATTGCCAAAAGATTATCCCGAACCTTTGGTGAGAGGTTTTTATCCTGCCTTATTTGATAGACAAATACCGTCAACAGTTTTTTATGCCAATTACTTGCAAACTTATATAGAACGAGATATTGTTGAACTAATCAATATTAGAGACCTGCGCCAATTTAGAACTTTTTTAGGACTTTGCGCGGGTCGGGCTGGACAATTACTTAATTATTCTTCTTTGGCTAATGATTGTGGTATTTCACAACCAACTGCAAAAGCATGGCTTTCTATTTTAGAAAGTAGTTATATTGTTTTTCAATTACCGCCTTATTTTCAAAATTTCAATAAACGGCTGGTTAAAACCCCTAAATTATATTTTTACGATACAGGCTTATTATGCCATCTGTTGGGTGTCAGAGAATCGAATGCTTTTATAAACACCTCTTTAAAAGGTGTTTTGTTTGAAAACTTGATTATTGCTGAATGTTATAAACAAAACTATCATCAATATATGCATAAAGACTTTTATTTTTGGAGAGATTCTAATGGCAATGAGGTTGATTTATTGATACCCCATGCTACTACTTTTGATATTTTTGAAATTAAAGCTTCCCAAACCATTCTCTCTAACCAATTTAAAGGTTTAAACTTCTTACAAAACATAGCCCCTCATGCGGTATCTGCAAAAACGCTTATTTATGGTGGGCTTGAAAATCAATCCCGCACTGAATATAATGTAAAATCATGGCGTTCTGATTTGTTTGATTTATAGCAATAGTCCGTGTAAAATCGAATAAAGAAGCAAGGCGGCTTGACGATGTCAACATCCCCAATCAAGCCCATTTTTACTGTATTTATTTCATTGCAAATTTTGCAAATTAATTTTGCAAAATTTGCAATGAAATTACCCCCCCCTCAGTATTTCACCTATATAAAGTGACAATTATCTAAAAAAACAAATAAAAATGCTTGAATATATTAAAAAAATAATTTCATTAGCTATATTTGCTTTGCAAATTTTTCAATGTAATAAAAAATATAATTAACCAAAACCTGACTTGCCTTATTGGTCTCTTTAAACCTTATTTGATAATTAAAATTTTAGAAATGTATGAAAAAGAAACTACTTTTTATGCTTCTCCTTTTTTGTGGGTTGATACAAAGCCTACA
>JAYUQN010000843.1:0-2897 GCA_043756725.1 Saprospiraceae bacterium | reverse complement strand
TTGGTGTGGATTTCAAAGACATTAAAACGGCGTGGGACACAACCCTCAACGCTGTTTTACAAGAAGCTAACTTAAAAAAGCCCGAATCAACTTATTTTCATAAAGGCGGTAAAACAGGACAACATACAGAACATTTAGGCTTTTTATTGGCTGAAATGCAGTTTTTGCAACGGGCTTATCCAAATTCTATTTGGTAAATAATGAAAGAAAAAATATTAAAAATACTCGAATCCGTTACCGACCCCGAACTGCCTGTTTTAACAGTCTTAGACTTAGGTATTGTGAGAGATGTTTTAATTGAAAATAACGCCATAGAAGTGCTTATTACACCCACCTATTCAGGTTGCCCTGCTATGAATACCATTGAAAGGGATATTAAAGCCGCCTTGAAATTTGCAGGTTTTGAAAACTTAAAAGTCACTACCGTTTTAAGCCCTGCATGGACAACCGATTGGATGAGTGAGGAAGGAAAACGAAAATTAAAAGCTTATGGCATCGCACCGCCTCAAAATAAAGCCCGATTGGGTAAAATGCTGTTTGAAACACCCCCCTCAGTAAAATGCCCCATTTGTAACTCGAATAATACAGAAATGATGTCAGAATTTGGCTCAACAGCTTGTAAATCTTTATATCGTTGCAAGGATTGTTTGGAGCCTTTTGATTATTTTAAATGTCATTAACTTGAATTAGGATTTATAGGATTACAAGGATTTAATAGGATTTTAGATGTTGACACCGACCACAGATTTGACAGATTTAGCTGATTTTCACTGATTTACGTGTTGACAGTCAATATCTAAATCTGTAAAAAACAGTTAAATCTGTCAAATCTGTGGTCGGTGTCAACATCTAAAATCCTATTAAATCCTAATTCAAGTAAAAATAAAAATGAAGCAGCCACAGCAAATCCTCGATAAAATGCTCGAAAATGACCATTTCACCCAATGGTTGGGCTTAAATATTGATGAAATAGGAGAGGGTAGTTGTCGCTTGCATTATGTTATAAAAAAAGAAATGCTAAATGGTTTCAGCACGGTTCATGGCGGTGTTATCTTTTCAGCGGCTGACTCTGCCTTTGCTTTTGCTTGTAATGCGCATGGACGTATAAGTGTCGCTTTAGATGTGTCCATTACTTTCACCAAAGCGGCGAGGGTAGGAGAGGTGTTGACCGTGGAAGCCAGAGAAGTGTATTTGGGTCATAAAACGAGCGTTTATGATATTGTGACGAAGAATGAAAACGGTGAAATAGTGGCTATTTTTAAAGGAACGGCTTATAGGACGGATAAGAGTTTTTAGTTTTTAGTGTATGGTTTTTAGATTCTAAAAACCATATACTAAAAACTAAAAACTCACTTTTTAAGTGCATCAGGATTAATACCCCTTTTATCTAAAAATTGCTGAATATTAAAACTAATACCCTCTATTAACTCAATATCGCAAGCCCAATCCACCATAAACCATGTTTTTTTTTCACGGTCTGCTACAATAACTGTTTTTACATAAGTCAGAATCCAAACAACCCTTTCAACACCAAATTCTAACATTTTTGATGTTTTTTTCTGCAAATATTCAATTTCGGGCATGCAAGTTGGGTCAATTTCAATATCAATTTCAACCACTAATTTTGGGGGATAATTGGCGTATTTAGTGGTGATTTTATCAGCAGACAATAAATCATGGACAACAATGTCATTGGAGACATTGTCATTTTTTTCAAAATGAAGCCCAGGCTCACCCGTTAAAATATCGTACCGATTTTCATCCAAATGTTGAACCAAAAGACGATAAATATAACTGTTCAAAATGGCTTGATAACTGCTGGTTCCCATAATATCTTCTAAGGTTTTGAGTTTTCTAAGTACGTCTTTATAGCCACGCCGATAAAGCGGTTGTCCGTCAAGCACTTCCCAAATCAAATAATCGGGCACTGTAGGCGTCCGTTTTGAAGGAATCTTTTTTTCAAAAATTTGTCTTTTTTCAGCGACCATTTTTTTTATAATTTTTACAAAAATAAGGTTTTTATTTGTCCTACCAAATTTAATAATAAAATGACTCAATTAAAGAATTACGTGCTTGGCAAATGGCAAAATCCAACGGGCGAACTGACCCCTCAGTATCATGCCATCACAGGCAAGCTGATAGGCGAAGCGGGCAGCTTTTCGGATTATGAAGCGGCGTGTCACTATGCCCGACGCATAGGAGGTAAAACCTTACGCAACATGACCTTTTTTGAACGCGGTTTTATGTTGAAAAAACTCGCTTTGTATCTGACTGAAAACAAGGAAAAATACTATACCGTCAGCGCATGGACAGGCGCAACACGTACGGATTCGTGGATTGATATTGACGGTGGCATCGGCAATCTGTTTGCTTATGCGAGTTTGAGGCGTAAAATGGGCAATGAAACCTTTTATGTGGAGGGTGAAATGGCGAAACTTTCGAAAGGCGGTTCTTTCATTGGGCAACACGTCTGCGTACCCAAACACGGTGTGGCTATTCATATCAACGCTTTCAATTTTCCTGTTTGGGGCATGCTCGAAAAATGCGCGGTCAATTGGTTGGCAGGCATGCCTGCTATTGTGAAAGCCTCTGAAATTACCTCGTTTTTAACAGAAGCTGTGGTGCGCGATATAGTTTCGAGCGGCATTTTACCCGAAGGCGCACTGCAATTTATAGGGGGCACGGGGCATGGCATCACGGATTTTGTCACTTCACAAGACGTCGTAAGTTTCACAGGCTCGGCAAAAACGGGTAAAATACTGAGGGGGTTGCCGCAGATAAATGAGCAAAGCGTTACTTTCAATTTGGAAGCCGATAGCCTCAATGCCATGATATTGGGCGAAGATGCGACTCCCGATACACCTGAATTTGACATTTTCATAAAAAATGTGCGCAAT
>JAYUQN010000842.1:0-2898 GCA_043756725.1 Saprospiraceae bacterium | reverse complement strand
GGTCGGAGAGGGTACTTTTGCCGTGGTCAATATGGGCAATAACACAGAAGTTTCGTATATTTTTTTGATTACTCATTCAAATTGTCTTAAAACATTTAAAATTTGCGGCGCAAAGGTACAAAAACCTTATGATACTGAGGGGGGTAATTTTTAGTCTTTTAAAGATTAAAAAACGGAAATATTTGGGCTTTGTTTAATGTTTCTAAAAAACAATGTAGCTTCGCATTTATGCGAACCCGTTTAAACGCCTTTAGGCGTTGGCAATGTTAAAAAAAGCTTCAACAATATTTAAAATACAAAGAATACGCCTAAAGGCGTTTAAACGAGTTCGGCTGAAGCCGAAGCTACGTGCTAAAAATAACAAAATATGACGCTTAAAACGCTCAAAAAAGAAGCCTTTGAAATGCTCCAACTCGGCTTACCCATCATCATCAGTCAATTAGGCATGATAGCGATGGGCGTTGCAGATACCATTCAAGTTGGGCAAATAGTAGGCAAAAGTGCTGTCTCCGTTGCAGCGTCGGGCTTATCAAACAGTCTTTTTTTTACAATAGCCGTTATCGGTTTATTGGCTCTGGGCGTCGTGGCACCGATGATTTCAAAGGCAGAAGCAGAAAAAAATGTGTTGGAAATACGGCTTTTATTTCGGGCAGCTATTCGAGTGGCTGTTTATTTGGGGCTTGTGATAGGCGTTTTATGCTTTTCACTCGGCTATTTCTTTCAAATATTAGGGCAAGATGCGGATGTGGTTGCCTTAGCCAAACCGTATAATAGGGTGATTTCACTATCGGTTATCCCTATGTTTTTATTCAATGCTTTGCGCCAATTGAGCGATGGTTTGAGTAAAACGCGTTTAGCGATGGTCGTTACGCTTTCAGCTTTACTCCTCAATATCTTTCTCAATTGGGTTTTGATAAATGGAATTTGGATTTTTCCGCGCCTTGAATTATTAGGGGCAGGTATTGCCACATTGATAAGTCGCATTTATATGATGGTGGTTTTATGGTTTTCCATAAAAAGCAATGATTATTTCAAAGACTATTTGCTACCTGTTAAAGAGAATTTCAACAGGCTTGTGAAACAGATATTGAAAATAGGTTTGCCCTCTGGTATGCAAGGCTTTTTTGAAGTAGCGATATTTGCAGGTGCGGTCGTGATTATAGGTTGGTATGGCAAATATCAACAAGCTGCCCATCAAATTGCAATAAATATATGTTCCGTTACTTATATGATGGTGACGGGCGTAGCTGCTGCAGGCGGTATCCGAGTCGGTCATTTTTGGGGTTTGAAAGATAGGCGCATGATAATATTATCGGGTAGCACGGCTTTGGGTATTGGTGCAAGTTTCATGGCACTGTGTGCGGCTATTTTTTTCATTTTCAATAATTATTTAGTGCAACTCTACACCACAGATACACAGGTGGTTCCAGTTGCCATAACATTACTCATAATTGGTGGTTTTTTCCAAATGTCGGACGGCATACAAGCCACAGCACTCGGAATACTGAGGGGTATCGCAGATGTGAATGTACCCACAGGGATAACCCTTTTTGCATACTGGGGCGTTGGTTTACCAATTGGTCTAATACTCGGGGAATGGTATGGACTGAAAGCCGCAGGCGTTTGGATAGGCTTAACGGCAGGTTTAACAGCTTCCGCTTTGCTCCTATGTTGGCGTTTTTATGCAATGGTGAAAAAAATTAAAATGTAAATTATTTGCGTATAAATAAATTTATTTAAAAAATAAATCATCAAATATTTGATTAAAATAAAAATTAGCTGTACATTTGTAACACAATTAGTGAAATGATAGAAACAACAAATACTAATCACACAAGTGTATGCCTTAAAACGCTAATGTAAATTTGGTCTTTTTTAAATTTAAAATGGCTTCGTGGACGCACGAAGCCATTTTTTTGTAAAATTACTGAGGGGGTAAAAAATATTTGTAATTTCAAAAAAAAACTTTAATTTTGTAATAGACTAAAACATAATAGAAAACGATGCAACCGAACCAAAGTAATGGCAAAAAAAGTGCGAAAGAGAAAACCCAATCCCGTAAAAGAAGTTTATGAGGGCAATCAATTTGATAAAATATTTAAAGAAGATGCGGAAGCCATATTTATGCCCCTCGTAGAAAAACGATTAGGCATTAAAATCAAGACGTTTAGACCTATGAAAGAAAAACTCCAAACCACACTTGAGCGGGAAATGGATTTTTTCTATGAAATAGAAACGGAAGATGGTGAAAAATTTATCTTACATTTAGAGTTTCAAACAGAGGATGAGCCAGAGATGATTTATAGAAGTGGCGAATATCATGGGATTGCCCTTCGCCAAAAAAGGATGGAAATTCGCCATGTAGTCGTTTATGTAGGTGTAGGAACACCTTTAATGCCTACAAAATTGCCCGAAAAAGAAGTTTATCGGGGTTTTGATTTGATTAACGTACACGAATTTAACTGTGAAGCGTTGTTACAATCGCAAGTACCCGATGTCATTATATTGGCGATATTATCGAATTACCCCAAAGACCAAGCAGAGAGTATATTGCGTTTAATAGTAAGGCAATTGAAATCAGTCTGTAAAAACCCAAGTGAATTGTCAAAATATTTAAAACAACTCATTGTTTTATCAAGATTAAGAAAAATAGAAAATTTAACCATAAAAATTACAGAAGAAATGCCAATCAGCTATAATATAGAAACAGATTATCTGTACCAACAAGGTATAGAAAAAGGCGAGAAACGAGGTATTGAAAAAGGTATGAGTCAAAAAGACTATGAAAATAAATTCAACTTCGTGAAAAGCCTTTTGGAAAATACAGATTTCACAGATGAAAAAATTGGAACATTAGTCGATGTGTCCCTCAGTTTTATTTTAGAAGTGAAGCATTTG
>JAYUQN010000841.1:0-7765 GCA_043756725.1 Saprospiraceae bacterium | reverse complement strand
AAAAATTTGATTAAGTTTTGATTTTTTTTTTGCAAAAAAAAATCAAAACTTAATCAAATTTTTGTAAAAACTTACCCTAAATCTTGCATGACCCCCCTCAGTATTTTTAGTAGTTTCAGCACTTTAAAATCCATCATCCACATGAAATTTAAAAAAACCATTCTCATTACAGGCGGTGCGGGCTTTATCGGCTCACATGTGGTTCGGTTATTTGTTAGCAAATACCCTAATAATCGCATTGTTAATCTTGACGCTTTGACGTATGCGGGCAATCTTGAAAATCTTCGAGACATTGAAAACGCCCCTAATTATGAATTTGTAAAAGGCGATATTACAGACGCCGATTTCATAAACGAGATATTTCTCACCTACAATTTTGATAGCGTTATTCATTTGGCGGCTGAAAGCCATGTAGATAGGTCTATCAGCGACCCAATGGCGTTTATCAAAACCAATATCATTGGCACGGTTAATTTATTGAACGCCGCCCGAGATATATGGCAAAATAGGGAGGGGGGGCTTTTTTACCATGTTTCTACCGACGAAGTGTATGGCAGCTTAGGGGAAGAAGGTTTTTTTACTGAAACCACCGCTTATGACCCGCGCTCCCCTTATTCAGCATCCAAAGCGAGCAGCGATCATATAGTGCGCGCCTATCATCATACCTACAATTTACCTGTCGTGATATCGAACTGTTCTAATAATTATGGACCTAATCATTTTCCAGAAAAATTGATACCTTTAATTATTTCAAATATCATGAATGAAAAGCCTCTACCCGTTTATGGCGATGGCAAATATACCCGCGATTGGCTTTGGGTAAAAGACCATGCCTTAGCTATTGATACCATTTTTCACACGGGACGAAATGGTGAAACCTATAATATTGGCGGCAATAATGAATGGAAAAACATAGACTTGGTTGAAAAGCTGTGTGACATAATGGATGAAAAATTGGGTAAACCAGAAGGCACTTCCAAACAATTGATAACCTTTGTAAAAGACCGTCCGGGGCACGACCGCCGCTATGCCATTGACGCGTCAAAGCTAACAAACGAATTGGGATGGACACCCTCCGTAAAATTTGAGGAAGGTTTCAGAATGACGATAGAATGGTACCTCACCAATCAAGATTGGGTAAAAAAAGTGACTTCGGGGGCATATCAAAATTATTATTTGAAACAATATGCAGAACGTTAAAAGCACTATTAAACACGTAAAAAGACCGAATTTTCCTAAAAAAACGACCGTATTCTCAGTAACATTATTTGCACATACAAATAATTTTATAGATAATAAATTTAATTTAGAAATAATATGATTTTTATTTGTTTAATTAATTTTAAGGGTTATATTTACAACATATTTGGAACTACACTTTAACAATTCAATTGGTTTTCTGTACACTATTTTACAAACATTTTAAATTTTTTGAGCTATGGTAATCTTCTACATCGTCGTCGTAGCTTTCACTGCAGGGGCTTTTATCAATGCTTTGACAGCCACATCAAAAAGAAGCAGACGCTACTACAATTGAACAAACGAAGCTGTGCGTCTCAAATGAGGAGATGATTTTCCTCTCTACAATAATCCCCGAAAGCTTTTTATTTTTTTGAAATAAATACTTTTGGGGATTGTTGTTTTTAGGTGGGTGGTAATTTGTAATCTCCCCCTTTCAAAAGTATAATTCTATTTCTCTCCAACTTTACCACTCTTTTCTTGTTTCTTATTTGTACTTTTGCAGCTTATTTCTGTTCTTTTTATGAGTAAAATGCCGTTAAAACGTCAAGCAGAAGCCTTGTTACCTACTCAGTGGGGCAAGTTTCGTCTGCTCGCTTATGCGCGCCGAAGTGATGACCCGCTTCCGCACCTTGTTATGATTGCCGACAATTTTGATGAAACGCAGCAACCTTCGCTTCTCCGTGTTCATTCTGAATGTATGACAGGCGATGTGTTTCACTCTCTCCGTTGCGATTGTGGTGAACAATTGGATTTTGCCTTGCAACAAGCCGCTACTGAGGGGGGGCTTGTGATTTATTTGAGACAAGAAGGACGAGGAATCGGCTTAATCAACAAGCTCAAAGCCTATCAACTTCAAGATAAAGGCTTCAACACTGCCGAAGCCAATTTACATCTCGGTTTTGAAGCCGATGCCCGTACTTACGCCGATGCCGCTACCATTTTAAAAGATTTGAATATTGATACCGTCAATTTGCTCACTAATAACCCGTTGAAAGTCAATGCTTTACAAAACGAAGGCATCACCGTTGCTCAACGCTTACCCATCATTATTGAACCCAAAGCGGAGAACACATTTTATCTGCGCACCAAACGGGATTTGATGGGGCATTTGTTGAAATAAAGTCTTAAACTCATAAAATTTGCTTTGTTATTCATGTCCAACGCACCACAAAAAAAACGTTTTGATACCCGATTGCTCTTTCGCATTTTGTCTTTGGCGAAACCCTATCAAGTGTATTTCACCATAGCGGCTATTTTAGCAGTGGTTGTTGCGCCCTTATCCAGTTTGCGCCCCTACCTCATTCAGCAGATGGTGGATGAGCATATTTTCAAACAAGATGTGCAAGGCATGACCACTATGTTGATGTTGCTGATTGGTTTGCTCATTGTGGAAGTGGCTTTGCTCTATGTCTTCAATTTCCTTACTTCTTGGTTAGGGCAATCTGTTATCCGCGATTTGCGGGTGCGGGTTTTTAAGCATATTTCAAGCCTCAACTTGTCTTATTTCGATAAAACGCCTATTGGCACTTCCACGACGCGCACTATCAGCGATATTGAAACCATCAATTCCGTTTTTTCAGAAGGCATTATGACCATTATTGCCGATTTATTAACTGTGTTTGTTGTGTTAGGCATCATGTTTTTCACCAGTTGGAAACTGACTTTGGTGTGCATGACCGTTTTACCACTTCTGATTTTTGGCGCAAGATGGTTCAAAAACGAGGTCGCTAAATCGTTTCAAACTGTCCGCAATGAAGTAGCGCGCATGAATGCTTTTTTGCAAGAGCATATTTCAGGTATGCGCATCGTTCAGATTTTTAATGCTGAAAATCAAGAGCGCGACAAATTCAAACAAATCAATAGAAGTTATACAGGAGCAAACCTAAAAGCCATATTTGCTTATGCCGTTTTTTTTCCGATTGTTGAAATCGTATCGGCTGCGGCATTGGGTTTGATGGTCTGGTATGGGGCAAAAGGCGTGATACAAAACCATATTACCTTAGGCGTTTTAGTCGCTTTCCCTGTTTATCTGAATATGCTTTTTCGCCCTATTCGCATGTTGGCTGATAAATTCAACGTCTTGCAAATGGGTATGGTGGCAGCCGAGCGGGTGTTTCATCTTTTAGACGATACCAATAATATTGAAAAAACAGGCACTCAAAATGCCCAAATACTGAGGGGGGGTGATATTGAGTTTAAGGATGTTAATTTCGCTTACACGGACGGCAATTATGTCCTAAAAAACGTCAATTTTAAATTAAAAGCCCATCAAACCCTCGCTATTGTCGGCTCTACGGGTTCGGGTAAAACGACCATCACCAGCATTTTAAACCGTTTTTATGATATTCAAAGCGGTGAAATTACCATCGGTGGCACGGATATTCGAGCCTTTGAACTGCAAAGCCTGCGCAACCGCATCGCTGTGGTATTACAAGACGTTTTCCTTTTTTCAGGCTCTGTCTATGAAAATATTACCTTGCGAGATAGCGCCATTTCCAAAGAAAAAGTGATAGATTGTGCTAAAATTATTGGCGCACACGATTTCATCATGCGCCTGCCCGATGGATACGATTATCAAGTTATGGAACGCGGCGCTACCCTTTCGATGGGACAACGGCAATTGATTTCCTTCGTTCGTGCCCTCGTTTTTGACCCCGATATTCTCATTCTCGATGAAGCTACTTCTTCCATTGACCCTGAAACAGAAGGCGTCATTCAGTTTGCCATTGAAAAATTAATTGCCAAACGCACCAGTATTATTATTGCGCATCGGCTCTCTACTATTCGCCATGCCAATAATATTCTCGTGATGGACAAAGGTGAAGCAATAGAATTTGGAACGCATCAAAAATTGATGCAAATTGAAAATGGACGGTATCGGGAATTGTATGAAATGCAGTTTGCCTCTGTAGCTTCGCCTTCAGGCGAACCCGTATAAACGGATTTATCCGTTTAAAAATATTAAATACATTAAATAACCAAACGGATAAATCCGTTTAAACGAATTCGGATAAATCCGAAGCTACATTAATGAAAAATCCACCTTTCCAAATCGTCGTCAACGACAAAATAGTAGAACTTCAACCAGAAGAAGCCAATGCCCTCAATATTGTTTCACTCAATCAAAACAGCTTTCACATTCTAAAAAACAACAAAGCGTATAAGTCTGATATTGAAAGCATTGATTATAAAAACAAAGTCTTTAACCTAAAAATAAATGGCACTAAATACACCGTAAAAATCAATGACAAATATGACCGATTGATAGACCAATTGGGTATGAAAGTCGGTACTGCTCAAAAGGTAGGCGATATAAAAGCCCCGATGCCGGGTTTGGTTTTAGAAGTAGCAGTAGAAGTAGGTACGAGCGTTTCAAAAGGCGATAAAGTATTGATATTGGAAGCCATGAAAATGGAAAACGTCATAAAAGCAGCGGGTGATGGCACGGTGAAAGCCATTCATATTATCAAAGGCACGGCTGTTGAAAAGGGGCAGTTGTTGATTGAAATGGTCTAAAAAATGACTAATTATCCAGAGTTTGATTACGCATTTGTTCTACTAATTCAATCAGAACTTGGCAAAGCAAAAATTATTTTCTTCCCAAATCAATAATATGTTGCAAAGCACCCAATAGCTGGGGTAATTGGACTTGGTAATAAATAGTAGGGTCAAGTAAGGCAAGTGTATCATCTGTTAATCGTAGAAATTGCCATTCAAAGCCAAAAGAGACAGCACCATAAATAACAGATACAGGGTGATTGCGTTTTCGATTAAAAAGAGAAGCGGCATACATTTGAGCAATACATTGAGGTATACCAATATCCAAATTGTCATTTTTAGCTTAAACGATAGTAAAAACAGGCGCAGAAATGCGGGGGGCAAGAGGGTCATTGCTCAAGATGAAATCGCAACGCCCTTTTAAACCTCTTGATTTATCAACATCAAAAGTATAGCCAGAGAAATAAGTGAAAGTTTGATTATTTTGTTCGACCATTTCCGTTAAAATAGGCGCAATTATATGTTCGCTTTTAGCTTTTTCAGAAGCTAAAGGGAGATTCATATTCTTTTTCAAAGTCGTAGTTAACCAATCGGTAGGCTGTATAGGCGTAACAGTATCAGGTAAAAATCGTTTGCGTTCTACCTTGATATTGAGCGTTTCAAGGTCTTCATAAGTAAATCCAGAATATGATGTTGCCATGATAAGATGATTTTTTCACAAAAATAGGTCTTTTTTTCTAATAAAACTTAGGAAAAATATCTGGATGCGCTTCTCTATACTCATCCTGCCATGTATTGGCTTGTTTATTAATTTTATCCCAATTTTCATCTACCATGACCAATTCATATTTTTTGGCATCGTCTTCCACCTTAAAAAGGTAATAGTTTTTATCTGCCTCTTTTTTTTCTTTATCATATTTGTCCCCATCTGCAAAAATAAGGAAAACGGGTGTGCCATATAACCAACCTGTGGGCAATTCAAGATGCCCTTTCCAGATAAGTTCTCTCGGTATTTCATGACGAGGCACTTTGTCATGGATTTTAAAGTCTTTTAATATTGGAAATTTCATGATATTCGATATTTTTTTTACAAAACCTACACTTGTTCGTTTTTATAAAGACAAAAGCAACCACAACCTTATGCAACCGCAAACCCCGTATAAGGTCTTTTAGTCGGTGCATGAAAAATGACAGTTTTCTTCTTCGCAATCCAACAGGAAAATAGTACGGGGCATCTGTAATTGTCCGCCCTTAATTTTTCCAATGCTTTTTGCACCAAATCGTGATAAATATCTTTCGCCATTGATTCAATTTTATTAGAAAAATAATTTTTTAATCTGACAAAGATACATAAGGTTGTGTGACTGTGCAAGGGGCGTACATAATTGTTTAATCACAGCATTGAAATTCAGCACATGACTTAGGCGCAGACTCTGCTCAGTATCCACCCCACACCCCCAAACACAAAAGCGCGTAATACCTTGATAAATAAGGAATTACGCGCTTATAGTTGAATAGGTATCTTACAATAAATTTAATTTTTCATCCATTTATGCACTTCTACTTGTTGCCCTTTTTGAACACGGAACACATACAAGCCATTTATCAAAGGCGTTGCATCCCATTTCAACAAAGACTGCGTGCTTTTCACAGAAGAAAGTAAACGCCCCTGAATATCAAATAATTCGATAGTCACAGGAGAATCATTATTGCCTAAATTTAAGAAAATATGGTCTGAGGAAGGATTTGGGTAAAGCGAAATCGAAATATTTGAAGCAATTTTAGTGACTTCATTCTGCGGAAGTGCTATTAAATTGGATACCGCATTGAGTTGTGCTCTAATTTCACCACCCGGGAAACTCGCATTATGGATATTAACATATAAATTACCTGCCAATAAATCTGCGGCTTGTGTTGCTGTTAATAGAATAACCTTAGAAAATGTTCCGCTTTGTGCGCCAAAAGTAAAGCCCAAAGGGGAAAAATCAATGATAACAGGTCCATTTACACCTGCGGGCGCGCGGTGTATGTGTGAAGCTGTGGCATTAACAGTCAAACCAGAGTACGTGACCTTTATACCCAACAAGCCACTTTTGGGGTCATACGAACCTGCCACAGTACCTCTTGCCGTTGAAGTATTTGCAGGCACTTCTTGCGCACCGCTAAAAGTGCCATTTACAGGAACGGCTTGAAAAAGTGGCTTATCATAAATTATTTGCCCCCGAATTTCACCCCCGGGGAAAGTAGCATTGTGGATATTGACATATAGACGACCTGCTACCAATGCCGCTGCTTGTGCCTCTGTGAGTGTTATTACTCTGACATATTCACCCGCTGTATTACCCGTTTGAAAACCTTGAGAAACAAAATCAACAGAAACGGGCCCGTTTGTGCCCGCAGCGGCAATGTGAAAATGAGACGCCGTTGCATTAGTCGTCAAACCCGAATATTCAAAGCGAAAAGCAATGACGCGTGAATAGGGGTCAAATATACCCTCAAAAGTTCCTCTGGCGGTACTGGCATTGGCAGGTACTTCTTGTGCTCCACTGAGACGCGCGGAGAGTTGAACTGGAGAGGCATTAAGTTGTGTGCCATACCGAATCTGTGCACGAATTTCACCACCGGGAAAAGAAGCGTTGTGGATGTTCACATAAAGATTGCCCGTCATTAAATCTACGGCTTGTGCCTCTGTCAAGGTTAAAACCTTTACAAATTCGCCGCTTCTTACACCCACTGGAAATCCTTGACTGCCAAAATCAACAACGACAGGTCCATTTGTGCCAGCAGGTGCGCTGTGAAAATGAGCGGCTGTGGCGTTGACTGTTAGCCCAGAAAATTCAACACGAAAAGCAATAACTCTCGACCAGGGGTCAAAAATACCATCAATTGTGCCAGTAGCGGTAGAAGTATTAGCAGGGTTTTCATTTCTTCCCGATAATATACCACTAATCTTAATTTGGGCGTGTGATAGTTGAGGGAGCGTAATGAATGCGAGGAAAATAAGAGTAATTAAATTTTTCATATT
>JAYUQN010000840.1:0-2900 GCA_043756725.1 Saprospiraceae bacterium | reverse complement strand
AAGACATAGCCGATATGTGGATTCACGAAGGTTTTACGGCTTATAGTGAAAATATTTATACAGAATATTATGAAGGTCGGGATGCAGGAGCGGCGTATGTTATTGGAACGCGTGCAAACATGGCAAATGATAAACCTGTTATTGGAAAATATGGGGTAAACAGTGAAGGTTCGCAAGATATGTATTACAAAGGGGCGAATATGTTGCACACTATTCGTCAAATTGTGGACAATGACGATGTTTGGCGACAAATACTGAGGGGTCTAAATAAGGACTTTTACCATCAAACGGTTACGACTGCTGATATTGAAAACTATATGATTAAAAAATCGGGTAAAAAACTGAATAGAATATTTGACCAATATTTGCGTACGGCTCAAATTCCATCATTTGAATATAAATTTGAGAATGGCAATTTGACCTATCGTTGGGCGGATTGCGTGGCGGGTTTTGATATGCCTTTGAAAGTTATGCTTGAAGCGGGCAAATACAGTTTCATATATCCGACAACAGACTGGAAAACGATAAAAACGAAATGGGAAACGTTGGATGTGGATATTGTGGATGTGAATTTTTATGTGAGTGAAAAGAAGTAATCTATCTAAAAAATAATTCATCACCTATTTTGTTAAAAGTTTATCTTTGTAAAAAAATACATCAAAATGGTTCTAACTATTGAAATATTGAACGAGAACGCTCTTGATTTGCTTAAAAGTTTAGAGAAACTACAGCTTATCAAATTTAGCAATTTAGTTACAAAAGAAGCTAAAAATAAAACAACATCTCATCAAAGGTTGACAGAGGCAGCTTTTGAAGCTAAAATTTTAGCGTCAAAAGCATCAAAAATATCGTATCATTTTAAAGGAAATGAATTCAATGAATTAGTCAATAGCATGGTGAAAGAGGAATCTGTGGATTTGGAAAAGTATAAAATCATTGAAGGATGAGAGAGTTAAGACTCCGTGACCGAGCTATAAACGATATGAATGAGTGGTTATCTGAAAACCCGAAAATGCTTAAACGCATTATGCGAATTATTGATGAATGTCGGCGAACACCTTTTGAAGGACTTGGCAAACCCGAACCGCTTAAAGGTAATTTAAGTGGCTGTTGGTCAAGACGTATTACAGAAGAAGATCGATTGGTATATGAAGTTAATAAGGATTTGATTATTGTTTATGCTATGAAGGAGCATTATGAATAATTTGGCAGCCTTATTTTATAAAATAAAATAAAAAAAGTTTAAACCTTATAAATAGTAGCTTCTTTTACTGTACTCTTCACCATGCCATCAGTTAGCAAAGTTTCTATTTCAGCGCCTTCATATATTTCAGCAACTTTAGAAACCACTTTCCCATTCATTTTTGTAATGCTGAAACCCCGTTTCAAAGTAGTTTCAATGCTCACCAAATTGAGTGTTTTTTGAAAATTATCAATTTTTATTTTTTCAAATTTTAAGGCATTTTGACCATCTTTTTTTATTTGATTTTGCATAAAATCTATCAAATAATGCTGACTTTTAAGAAGGGATTGGGATTTGAAGGTTAAAAATTCTTCTGTGCGACTCAAATACCCCCCCTCAGTATTGAGGCGGTTTTTAGTGTAATAACGGATGAAATTTTCAATATCTACCATATCTGTTTCAAAACGGGCATTGTGGGCGATGATGAAATCGGCTACGGCAGTCGGTGTTTTCAAAGAAGTATGAGCCACCATATCTAAAACGGTTTGGTCAATATCGTGTCCGATACCTGTGAAAACGGGCAAAGGAAAGCGTGCTGTCACCTCGCATACTGAGGGGGTATCGAAAGCCACTAAATCGAGTCGTGCGCCACCTCCCCGAATAATAACGACACAATCAAAATCTTTGTAATGTTCTCGGATGCTATCCAATTGCTGTAAAAGCATTTTTTCAACCAAGGAGCCTTGCATAGCGGATTGAAAAAATTGAATATCAAACGCATATCCATAATCATTGTGTTGAATATGATTTTTAAAATCCTGCCACCCGGCTGCTGTTTCACTTGAAATAACGGCTAAACGTTGAATGACAGTGGGCAAGGGCAATAGACTATTACGCCCAATCAAGCCTCTTTTTTTCAAGGCGGCAATGAGTTGTTGGCGTTGAATTTCGAGTTTACCGATGGTGTAGGTGGCATCAATTTCCTCAATAATAAGTTTCAAACCAAAACGCTCATGAAAATCTAATCGTCCTTTCAATTTTATTTCCATACCCGCCGCGAGCACCCCCTCAGTAGCGTCGCCTAATTTGGCAATAATGCGGCGATAATCGGCTGCCCAGATAGCAGCCGACATCTGGGCAACGATATCTTTATCTTCTTTTTGAAGCAATTCGAGGTAATAATGCCCTCGTACTACATTAATTTGCCCTATTTCAGCCGTTACCCATATTGCTTCGTTGAAATTAAGGGCTATGACGCGGCGAAGGAATTCGTTTAATTCGTGGAGAGAATAGGTTTTCATATCAAATTAAGTAATAAGGAGAAAAAAATTTGGCATGTTTCATCACATAATTAACACTTTTTTTTTAAAAACACATAGGCACATAGGGCACATAGGCTGTTGAAAATCAATGTTTTATGCTTTCTATGTGTCCTATGTGCCTATGTGTTTTAAAAAAAAAGTGTTAATTATGTGATGAAACATGTTGAAAAAAATGAAAATTTTTTTAAAAAGTTGTAACCTTTTCAAAGAAAAAGCCATCTTATTGACAAAGTTTGCAAGGTTAAAAAAAAGTCACATTATTTAACAATTTTTTAACCTTAAAATGAACTAATTCCGTCAAATAATTGTATTTTTGTTGTCTGTAAAATTAAAACTAAACCAAGATGAGAGTTAATAACATGAAATCAGCTTTTGCTATCGCCATTCTAATGGTT
>JAYUQN010000839.1:0-2909 GCA_043756725.1 Saprospiraceae bacterium | reverse complement strand
AAAAAAAATGGCGTTCTCAAAGCCAATTCCTTAACTGATTTTGATGGTCTTTATCGCATTACCAACCTCGACCCCGGCACTTATGACGTGGAGTTTCAACTTCTGGGCTTCAAAACGCAAGTGCAAAAAAATGTAAAACTCACGACGGGTGTCATTGCATTAAATGGCTCAATGGTAGAAGATGCTCAATTGCTCGGTACTGTTGTAATCAAAGAATATAAAGTCCCTATTGTGAAAGTTGACCAAACTCAACAAGGGGGAACTCTAACAAGCGAGCAAATTGCCAAATTGCCCACTAAAGACATCAACTCTTTGGTAGGTACAGCAGCACCGGGCGTGGCAGTAAGCCCCGACGGCGGTGCTATCAACATCAAAGGACAACGTTCAACAGGTACGGATTTTTATATAGATGGCATCCGTGTGCGAGGTGGCAATACTGTACCTGCAAACGAAGTAGAACAATTAGAGGTTATTACAGGCGGTTTGGAAGCAAAATATGGCGACGTCACGGGTGGTATTGTTTCAATTACGACCAAAGGACCATCCAGTAAATTTGCAGGTGGCGTAGAAGTAGAAAGTTCGCAATATTTGGATGCTTTTGGCTATAATTTCATCAATGCCAACTTTTCGGGTCCGATATTAACCCGTATGCGTGGAAATGAAAAGAGTGGAAAGTACAAAGAATCTATACTGGGCTTTCGACTTTCAGGGCAAATGCGTACAAATAAAGACCCAAGCCCCGCCGCAATTCCGCTTTACAGGGTGAAAGAAGATATTTTAAAGCAATTGGAAGACAAGCCTGTGGCTGCTATTGGAGGCGGTACAAGGGTAGCCGCTGCCGAGTTATTGACGGCAAAAGATTTTGATTTATTAAAAACGCGCCCTTTTGAAAACTATAAGCAGTATGATTTTGTCACTAAAATAGATGCTAAACTGACTAAAAATGTAGATGTTACTTTCACAGGTAACTACTATCGCATAGAAGACCAAACCACTCCGGGTGATTGGCAGGTTTTTAATTCACATAATAATCCTACTAACTATACTGACCGATACAGAACTAATCTACGATTGCGTCATAGACTTGGAAATACTGAGGGGGCAAAAGGGAATGCGATTATAGATAATGCTCAATATGCTTTGCAAGCAGGTTATGAAAAAAATTTCCGTAAAATATATGACCCACGCCATAAGGATAACCTTTTTAACTATGGTTATGTTGGGCAGTTTGATTATAAATATAGACCTGATACGGACGAGGACTCAACAGGGGCATTAAAGCATATTGGGAACATCAAAGAATTGGTGAACTATAAACGGTCAGAAATCAACCCCGTTTTAGCCAATTATAATAAAGGCATTGATGTAGATGTGGCTGGCAACAATATCAATATTTTTAACGGCGATTTTAACAGCGCTAATTTGGCAAGTGCTTGGGGTTTTCATCAAAACGTCGGCAATGTTTTTAACCAAAACCGTAAAGATAATGGGACGCTTTTGACAGCTAAAGCAGATTTTAGTTTTGACTTCAATCCCGGCGGGTCTAAAGCGAATGCCCATAATATCCAATTTGGCGTTATTTACGAGCAACGAGACGATCGGTTTTACTCAATTGCACCATTTAGTTTATGGAGTTTAGCAGAATTGCATCAAAACGATAATCTAAATGGTACAGCACTTGACACAAGTTTGGTGATAGGGGATACCATAATTGAGGGTCAAAGAGTAAAGCTTTATGATAGGCTTGCCAATAAAGACATTTTAAGCCAAACTGATATTCAGTTTTACAAGCGCTATCGTGAAAAATTGGGTTTGAAGCCCTTATCGCATGGCAACGTTTCTAACTTGACACCTGACCAATTGTCGCTCGATATGTTCACTGCGAGAGAACTAAATGACCAGGGGCTTATTGGCTACGCAGGGTTCGACTATCTTGGCAATAAGTTGAATAATAACGTTACTTTCAAAGACTTTTTTACCGCACGGGATGCCAATGGTGTAAGGACGTTTCCTGTAGCACCCATCAATCCTATATATATTGGGGGTTATATTCAAGACAAATTTCGTTTCAGAGATATTATTTTCAGTTTGGGTTTGAGATTAGATAGATTTGATGCCAACACAAAAGTTATGAAAGACCCCTACTCTTTGTATGACATTATGCCCGCAAAAGATTTTTATGAAAATATCTTGAAAACCAAGAAACCTGATAATATTGGCGATGATTATAAAGTGTATTTGACTTCAAATACACTCGGCAAAACGAATTATAATTATAAAGAATCCGATATTCGGGCTTATCGTGTCGGCGAACAATGGTATACAAAAAGTGGTCAGCCGCGCGACCCTGTTTTGCTATTTGGTGAAGGCAGTCAGACTTTTGCTAAATATAAAATAGATACATTTGCGACGATAAAACAACTGGGTTTCAACCCCGATAATTCGTTTGAAGATTACAAACCACAGACGAATATTATGCCCCGTTTGGCTATTTCATTCCCGATTTCGGATGTTGCAAACTTTTTTGCCCACTACGATATTCTCGTAGCCCGTCCTTCTTCTAATAATGTGGTTACAGCTTTAAATTATTTTTACTTCGATGATAATGGACGGACGCCTGAAAACAATGCTAACCTAAAACCAGAGCGCACGGTGGATTGGGAGGTCGGCTTTCAACAAAAACTGAATGAAACATCGGGTATCAAATTAGCGGCTTACTATCGTGAAATGCGCGATTGGATTCAATTACGCTATTTCAAATACTTACCTGCTCCTTCTAAAGTTAATGAATATACGAGTTATGACAATATTGACTTTGGCACTGTGAAGGGTTTTACATTTCAATATGATTTGCGTGCCACCAACCACGTTTCAGGCATTATAAACTATACCTTGCAATTTGCAGATGG
>JAYUQN010000838.1:0-7805 GCA_043756725.1 Saprospiraceae bacterium | reverse complement strand
TTTAGATTTGAATTTGATTTTTTTGCAAAAAAATCAAATTCAAATCTAAATTTTTCAAAAATCTTACCCTAAATCTTCGCTGTTTTCTAATCCACAATCATCGTGGCAGTATCTAATACCTGTTGCCGCATATTCTTAGGCAAATTCCGATATTCATATTGTTGATTGCGCAACTGAGGGGTAAAACCTGCGTCGCGTATCGCCTGCTGAATACCATCCGCGGTGAAACGAAAAGCGGCTCCTGCGGCGGAAACCACATTTTCTTCAATCATGATGCTCCCAAAATCGTTAGCGCCTGCGTGTAAACACACTTGTGCTACTTGCTTGCCTACTGTCAACCAAGAGGCTTGAATGTTTTTCACATTGGGCAACATGATGCGGCTCATAGCAATCATCCGCACGTATTCGTCACCCGTAACGGTATTGCGAGCGCGTTTTATTTTTTTCAAAAGCGTCCCTTCGTCCATAAAGGGCCAGGGGATAAAAGCAAGGAAACCTTTCGCATCCGCAGGTTTTTGAGCTTGCACATCCCGTATTTTTACCAAATGTTGAAACCGTTCTAAATTGGTTTCGATATGCCCAAACATCATCGTAGCACTTGTTGTCAAATGCAGTTGGTGGGCTTGGCGCATAACTTCCAACCATTCCTCTGCACCACATTTACCTTTTGAAATGAGGCGGCGCACACGGTCGTCTAATATTTCAGCACCAGCGCCGGGCAATGAATCCAACCCTGCTTCTTTCAAGGCTTTTAATACCTCATAATGTGTGGAGCATTCCAATTTTGTAATATGCGCTACTTCTGGGGGTCCCAAAGCGTGGAGTTTCAAATTGGGATATAGGCTTTTCAGATTTTTAAACAGGTCTACATAAAATGCTAAACCCAAATCAGGGTGATGTCCCCCTTGCAAAAGCAATTGCTCGCCGCCAAATTCAAAAGTTTCTTCTATTTTCTTTTTATAATCGTCTATCGAAGTAATATAAGCTTCATCATGACCCGGGCGACGGTAAAAATTGCAAAATTTGCAATTGGCATTACACACATTGGTGGTGTTGGAATTGCGGTCAATAATCCAAGTCACTGTGTTGTTAGGTGCTTGCTTTTGTCGCAATTGATTGGCAACATACATCAACTCTGCGGTAGCGGCATTTTCAAATAGAAAAACGCCTTCCTCCGCAGTGAGGTTGTCGAATATTAAAGCTCTTTCGAGTAGTTCGTTGATTTTCATCGTGAAAATGTTTATAAATACTGAGGGGTGTTATATAAAATTTTCTTTAATCAGTACAGGTAAAATAAAAAAATCCTACAAAAGAAAATATGAAAAATGGCAAAGCCAAGACTGTGAATTCCACCTGCAAAAATCAATTTATCAATTACTGTTTCCATCATTCTTTAATTTTAATTCTAAAATAAAACAAAGAAACGAAAGATTGGTTTAATAATTTTCATTTTTTATTGAAAGTTTTGAAAATGATTATAGATTCCCCTTCACCATTTACTTAGCCGTATCACGGACTGCAGTCCAATGCCAAAGTAGAAATAGAAACCTGTATCTTAAACCCAAACAGCAAATACCTTTTTGTCTGCAAACTCAATCCATTCCGTTTTCCACGTTTTCTTTTTATTGTGATTAAATATGACAAGATAGCCTTCCTTTAAACTCAAACTGTCCATGTAATCAGACAATTGAATCAGCCCTTTCTGGTGCGCCACTTCGCCGTGCCAAATTTTAAGTTCTGCAAGATAACGGTATTGATAAAAAGTAATAACGACATCAAGGCGTTGTTCATCACTGATTTGAGGCTCTTTAAAATCGTAACCTGCGCCATTGATAATCGGTTTCATAAACGCCATGAAAAGTAAGCGACCATCCTTTTCAAGAAAATCTCGATTCTTAACGCTGTTGTGCTCGCGCATAAAAGATTGAAACTTGACTAAGACTTGCATCATATCAAGGCTATTATCGTCACGTAAAAATTGTCCTCGAAAATTATATTGGCTGAGATTGTATTTAAACGGATTGCTGTATTGTTGTATTTGCAATTTAACTAACATATAATTGGCTACTCGTTCCCGATAAATACGATTATGAATGGCTACTTTGTCTTTTTCATTAGCAGCAAACAGTCCATACAATATGCCCAAATTAACGCTCGGTACTGAGGGGTCAAATTCAATTTCAGCATTATCAAAAATAATTTGACTGACCAAATTATACAATTCGGGATTGTGTTCCAAATTAATAAATAGGCTCGTAAAATTGACATTATCAGGCTCTTTCATAAGCATTTGCGCTGCCTTATCAAGGTCACTTTCTGTCCAACACAGGACTTCTTTGGTGGGTAAAATATCTTCATCAATTATTTTACACAATTTACTGACCAAGTAAGGGTAACCAGAAGTATAAAAAAACAACCTTTCAGAGAGCCTTTGTGTGTCCATAGCCACCGATTTATCTGCCGTATATGATTTTAACATAGACTCAATTTCTATCGGATTAAAATTCATATCTACTTTAAAATCAACCGCAATATTCCACGGAGAATTAAATTTCTTTTCATCATCAGGACGTAATTTCAATTTCAAAGATTTGACATCGTGCACACCTGCAAGGACAATGGAATGAAAGGTTTTGTAGATATCGCGCAGTAAATATTTATCTCGTAGCATGGCAATAAAACTCACAAACAATTGATTATTGCTGCTTTTATCCACTTCGTCAATCATTAGAACCACTTTTTTATCGGTTTTATTCACCATTCTCGTAATCACTTTTTCAAGTGTTGCCATATCTACCGTTTTAGGAGCCGTTTCCACCAGCCAATCTGTCAGTTCTGGCGCATAAACAGGGGCAAATCCTTCTAAAATACGCATAAATTTAGGCGCAAAAGCGAATTCATCCAGAAACATCGCATCGCCAACGCCTTCAAAACTGATATTAAACACCATGTATTCCCCTGTTTCGCGGAGTATCTTGCCCATCGTTCGGATAGTCGTTGTTTTACCGTATTGACGGGGACGGTTGATAGTGAAATATTCTCCCGCTTCTATCAACTCTCTGATACGTTGAAGTTTCGCAGAAATATCTACCATATAGTGTTCGGTAGGAAAACAGATACCCGTTGCATTGAACCTTCTTTTCATAATCAATTCTGTTAAAATGAAAGCAATGTGTAAAGATAAGGCGTTTTCATTTAATTTAATGTTTTGATGATAATACGATATATAAGCCGCAGCGATACCTCCTCAATATTCTTACTTTCTCACTAAGCCTAAAGTTAATATTAGCTTTTAAATTGCAATTATCGCTATTACTCTCTAATTTTACCAATTGAAACAATTTCACTTCACCTAACAAAACTCAATTTACATGAAAATCTCGACGGTCATTTTTAAAGCATTATTCGTTTTGCTTTTAGCCTCTCCTTTTTACAGTTTCGCAACCCACAATCGAGCGGGTGAAATTCATGTGGAATATATTGACAACTTGACCCGACAAGCAACAGTTATAACTTACACCAAAGTCAGCTCTATACCTGCCGATAGAACTGAACTCCTTATAATATGGGGTGACGGGAAACAAGATACCGTGAAACGCAGCAATGATAAAGGTGAATTACTCAATGGTGATATCAAAAAAAATCTTTATGTTTTTACCCATAAATATGAAAATTACGGAAACTATACGATTTCTTCTTTAGACCCTAATAGAAATGGTGGTATTTTAAACGTCAATTTTCCACAAAGCGATGCCGTTATGTTTTATATCCAAACTTCAATTGTGCTATCCGCTACCCTTAAAAACTCTACGCCTCGATTGCTCAATCCACCCATAGATAGAGGCATTGTTGGCTTTCCTTTCAAGCATATTATCAATGCTTTTGACATAGATGATGACAGTATTGCCTATAAATTAGTCGTCCCTTTAGAAGATTTCAATAGACCTGTACCGCTCTATGAATTTCCAGATAAAATAAAAGCAGGGGCTAATAATAAGGTAACGCTTGATGAAAAAACAGGCGAATTCCTATGGAATAGCCCGCAACAAAGAGGGGAATATAATATTGCGATAAAAATCATATCGTATAGAAATGGTATAGCCATTGATTCTACAGTTCGAGACATGCAAATATTGATTGATATTATAGCTTCTCCTCTTTTACCTGAAATCTCTACCGAAGTGCCGCAGTTAATAGAAGCAAAAGCAGGGCAAGAGGTATTTTTAGTATTGAAATCAAAAATTCAGCAAAGCCCTGAAAGTGGTAATTCTGTGAAACAATTCAAGCTTACTGCTACAAGTGGCGCATTTGAAGTATCAACTAACAAAGCTGAATTTAACAATAATAAAGGCTATCAAACGGTCTTATCAGATACCTTCCGTTGGAAAATAACCGAGCAACACGCCCGTAAAATGCCGTATTTGGTTGTTTTCAAAGTGGAAGACAATACGTTTGACTCAACAGGTTTGGTGAATTTTTATGTGCTCCAAATCAAAGTCAATAGCCTCGCTTCTAAAACACAAGATATTGATAATCAAGCCCTTAAAATTTATCCCAATCCTGCCAATGAAGCTATTACGCTTGATTTTGACAACAAAAACGAACCCGTCTTGATAGATGTTTTTGATGTAACGGGTAAAAACGTTTTTTCAACGTCGGTAAAAAATCAAAATTTATTTCAGTTGAAAAAAGAAAATTTGGGCAAAGGTATCTTTTGGGTACGCACTTATTTTGAAAAATCGAATACGGTGGCGGTGAAAAAAGTAGTATTTCAATAATGGTAATAAAGACTAAGTAAAATGTATCTAATATTTAAAGGTGCTTAGCACCGCAATATTTGTAGTTAAGGCTCAAATTTCGTCCCCGCTCGAAGGTGCGTAGCACCGAAACATTTGTTGGTTTACTAATTCGTGGTTTACTAATTCGCCATAAATATTACGGTGCTACGCACCTTTGAGCGGAGACGAAACTTGATCCTTACCTACTACAAATGTTGCGGTGCTACTCACCTTTAAAATGTGACCACTTTATTATTTACAAGTTACTATACTTTCTTAAAACAAAACACCTCCCCAGTAAAAAATGGCTTTTTTACTGAGGGGGTGTTTTTATGACTTCTTTTAATTAAATCCTTTTTAAAACGCTATCTTTCTAACCTATTTCCCTAATTTCACGCCTTCAAAAATTAAAAACAGACCAATGCTCGAAACTCAAATCTGTATTATTGGCGCAGGACCGGGCGGCGCGGCGACCGCACTGCGTTTAGCCCAATTAGGTATTCCCTCCGTTTTAGTGGATAAAGCACAATTCCCACGCGATAAAGTGTGTGGCGATGGTTTGACCATGCGGACAAAAGTCATTTTAGACCGCATTGACCCGACCATAATTGCTTCATTTGAAAAAATGGCTTATCAAAACAGTACATGGGGCGTTTCATTGATGCTAAATGATAAAAGCACCTTCAATGTGCCTTTGCGTAAAAATTATAATACGGCAACAGATAGCCCACCTTCTTTTGTTTCAAAACGCATAGATTTTGACAACCACCTCGTTTTGGCTGTGAAAAAACAACCACTGATAACTTTTATTGAAAACGTGGCTATTGATACGCATGAATTTCACCCTCAGAGTGAAAAAAATGATGCAAATACTGAGGGGGGTGCTTATTGGATTTTAAGCGATAAAAAAAGGGATTTTAAGATAAAAACACGCTTGGTTATTGCGGCAAATGGCGCAAATTCACAATTCACCCGCCACGCTGCCAATATTGAATTTGACCCAAAACACGCCGCCGCCGCCGTGCGCGCCTACTATAAAAATGTAACAGGTTGCCACAAAGACAATTTCATTGAGTTGCATTTTTTGAAAGGCTATTTACCCGGCTATTTCTGGATTTTTCCACTGCCCAATGGCGAAGTCAATGTTGGTTTTGGGATGCTGTCTCATACTGTCAGTAAAAGAAAAATCAATTTGAAAAAAACTTTATTGGAGATTATTGCGACACGCTCAGGCATAAAAGAGCGTTTTCAAAATGCTACTTTAGACGGTGAAATCGTTGGTTTCCCTTTACCAATGGGGTCAAAACGACAAAAATTATCGGGTGACAGTTATATGCTCGTAGGTGACGCCGCTTGTTTGATTGACCCTTTGACGGGCGAAGGCATAGGCAATGCTGTTAACAGTGGTTTTGTGGCTGCCGATCAAGCGGAAAAATGTTTGAAAGCAAACGATTTTTCACCCCATTTTATGAAAGATTATGATGCCCGCATCTGGCGTGTGATGGGACCCGAATTGAATATGAGCTATAAAATGCAACGTTTGGGCAAATACCCAATTGTTTTTAATTTTGTTTTGTGGTTAGCAGCTCGAAATACACAAATTTCAGAACTTGTCTATGCCATGTTTAACAACAGCGATATCAGAAATAAAATGCTAAACCCTATTTTTTGGTTTAAAATGCTGGTTAATGCCAAGTAGTTGCGAATTTATTCGCAACCGCTAAAAAAAAAATATGAAATCAACCATCAAAAATATCATCTTTGACTTAGGTAATGTCATAATTGACCTTGATATTGACCGCACTTGGTTTCACCTAAAACATTGGTTAGGTGACGATTATGAAAGTGTTTTAAAACAAAACCACCCCAATAACGACATTTTCATTCAGTTTGAAATCGGTAAAATATCGGAGCAACAGTTTTTTGAAACCTTGCGGGCAACTACCGACACCCCCCTCAGTATAAGGCACTTAAAAGAGGCTTGGAATGCGATGTTGTTGCAAATTCCAGCCAAACGCTTTGAGATGTTAAGCCGATTGAAAGAACGGTACAACGTTTTTTTACTAAGCAACACCAACGAAACGCATGTCAATTGGGTAGATGGTTATTTGCGCACGGTTCATAATTTCACCATTCAAGATTTTGATACACGGTATTTTCACAAACCCTATTATTCGCACCTTATAAATTTGCGGAAGCCTAATACCGATATATACGAATTCGTTTTACAGGATGCAGGCATAAAAGCGGAAGAATCCCTTTTCATTGATGATAATTTTCACAATATTGAAGGTGCTGAAAAAGTAGGTTTGCAGACTTATTTGCACCCCATTGGCGTTGAAATTGTGGATGTTTTAAAGGATATGTAATACGGTAAAATACGAAAGGGGTTTGTTTTGTTTTTTATAAAAATTTTCAATTTTTATAAAAAACAAAACAAACATCCTTATTTGAAAACATGGAACAAAAGAAAAAATACCATACACCCGAAGCCGCTTTGCAAAAACTGCAAGCCTACTGCGCTTACCAAGAACGCTGTCATCAAGAGGTGGTTGCCAAACTCTTCGATTTGGGTATTTATGGTGAAAACCAAGACAATATTATTGCTCAATTGATTTCTGAAAACTTTCTAAACGAAGAACGTTTTGCCATTGCCTACGCACGAGGCAAATTTCGCATCAAACAATGGGGCAAAATTCGCATTCGACAAGCGTTGAAATTGCGTCAAATACCAGAATATTCCATCAAAAAAGCCATGCAAGGCATAGATACTGAGGGGGGGTATTTGGAGACTTTGACAAAAGTCATTTCAACAAAAGCCAAAGATTATGAAGGGGATAGGCAGAAAAAACAGAAATTAGCGGCTTTTGCGATGCAACGAGGATTTGAAAGTGAATTAATTTGGGATATTTTAAAAGATTTTTAAATTCTTATATTGTTGTATTGCTAAATTGTTGTATTGTTGTATTGCTATAAAGCGTTAACAATTTATATCACGCTGAAAATCAATATGGAAATTAAAAATAC
>JAYUQN010000837.1:0-7812 GCA_043756725.1 Saprospiraceae bacterium | reverse complement strand
CCCGGAACGGGAACGGCTAAAAATAGCGGTTTAACAACAGATACTTTTGCTATATTGCCTGGTTTGGTAGAGACAACGCGTTATTTCGCTTATGTCAGAACGACTTGTAACCCCGCAACCGATACAAGCGGTTGGGTTGGTCCCGTCAGTTTCAGAACAGATACTGCCGTTAATGTCGGTATTTCAGCCATTGTAGGACCCATCAGCAGATGCGATTTGGGGACAGATAGTGTAAAAGTAAAAATTAAAAATTTTGGTGGCGCACCCATTGGTTTGATACCTTTCAATTACAGTGTTAATGGCGTCAAAGCACCTGTTTCTATGCCTACCGATGGGCTTTATACAGGCGTTATTAGTAAAGATAGTACAGCGACCATCGCTTTCAAAGCCATTTATAATTTTTCACTCCCGGGTGAATATAATATAGCTGCTTGGACAGAGGTAAAAACGGATAGAAATAAACGCAACGATACATTTAGAACAACAGTTGTTCGTCCGCGCCAAATCACTACTTTGCCTTATCAACAAGATTTTGAGAACGGTAAAGATACATGGCAGAAGTCGGATAGTATTGGCAACTCTACGTGGGAGCTGGCGACACCCCGCTATCGCTTTATACAAGGCGCAGCAGGAGGTACAAAAAGCTGGACAACAGCGGCTGATACTTCGTACCGCAATTCCGATACCAGCTATTTGCTCTCGCCTTGTTTCAATTTTTCTGCTCAAACAGCTGACCCACGAATCAATTTCGCTTTAAATTTCTATACCGAACCACAATTTGATGGCGGTTGGCTCGAAGGCAGTATTGATGGTGGCAAATCATGGTCTAAAATTGGTTCTCGCAATTCAGGTGGTATTAATTGGTATAATGATACCATCAGAGGTACCAATTTTGACCTTTGGACAGGTACAAGCCGCCCAGGTTGGCGCATTTCTCAACATACTTTGACGGGTATGGCTGGCAAGCGGGATGTGCGTTTACGTTTCGGGTTTAGAGCCGATGTGAGTACCAATATCGCTTTTGACGGTATCGCTATTGACAATATTGCAGTTGTCGCTGCCCAAGCTGTTGATTTGGCAATGGATAGTGTTGGCAGAGTGGATAAAAGTGATTGTGGGAGCATTAGAGATTCTATCATTTTGCGGTTATTTAATTTCGGCACCACTGCCCAGTCCTCATATTCTGTTAGCTATCGCATTGACAACAATGCTGCCATTACAGAAGATGTGAGGACAGTGAATGTTTTACCAGGCAGGTCGACACTCTATAAATTTCAAGCAGCAGCCAATACCCTCTTAGCATCGGGTACACATACCATCAAGGCTTGGGTGAATCATGCTTCTGATGATATTCGCGTAAATGATACAGCTTCAATGACTTTCTTTATTTCACCCCCAACCAAAGGCAATACGGTCTTTAATTTCGACAATCTCGTAGCCCCTCAGTATTGGTCAGGTATAAGAGCAAGGCTTGGACGTGGGGGGCATGGCAATGCGCCAACGAATGGTTATGGATTTGAAAATATTTTTACTGATACAGCAATTGTCAATGGGGATACCATTATTACACCCAATGCACAACTTTTTGATGTAACAACCAACAAATTCGGGCCCGTTCGGGCAGATGATTCCATCAAATACGATTACCGTTTTGTCAATGAAATCTCCCCTTTCAATGCTTATGATTTAACAAATAAAGATACTTTACGTGTTATGATTGCTAAAGAATGTGATAATGATTGGGTTGTAATTGATAGAGTATTCCGTTCAAATCATACCCCAACTACACTTTATCGCACACGCAGTCTGAGTTTAAAACAGTTTGCGGGTCAAACTATAAAAATACGCTTTCAAGTGACAAGCGATATTACTACTTTTGATGGCTATTTTATTGATTTCGATAATTTTATTTATCAATCCGTTTGCCCCACTTCTTTTGGCGCCACAGCCAATATCAAGCGGGCAAATATTGGACAAGCCAATGGCTCTATTGCGGTGAAAATAGCCAGAGGCGCTGCCCCTTTCACCTATAAATGGAGTAATAATGCCACAACCGATTCCATAGGCGGTTTGGCTGTTGGAGAATATATGGTTTCTATTACAGATGCCAACGGCTGTACAGACGTTCAAACGTTTAAAGTAGATTTTGTTTCTGCCACTTTTGAAACAGGTTCTGCCATTAGTAAAGTAACTTTGCGTCCAAATCCAACATCCGACAATGCCGTTTTAGATGTCGAGTTGAGTAAAATTACAGATGCCCGCGTACAAATTATCAATTTGGTCGGTCAAGTGTTGTCAGAACAAATTAGCCGACAAACAGATAAAGCTCAATTTGAATTGGATTTAAGGGGTCGTCCAGCCGGCATTTACCTTATCCGCATCACAGCCGATAATAAAACACATGTTGCTCGCTTGGTAAAACAATAGCTACGGGATTTTATAAAAAATAAAATGAAAGCCCGAATGTTTAATACTTCGGGCTTTTGTTTTCAATAAACTATCTGACTAATTCTAATTTGGCACTCTGGAAATTCATGCGCCCCCCCGACCCCCAAAGGGGGAGTACATCCGAAGTAAGTCAAAATTCGGTACTTTTTCAAAGAAAGTGTACTAATTTCTAAGCTACTTCGGATGTACTCCCCCTCTGGGGGTCGGGGGGGGCGCATGAATTTCCAGAGTGCCAAATTAGAACTAATTATTACAAAATAATTATAACTCATTGAAAATGAAACTATTCGACGTTTATCCACTCTACAATATTGAGCCAGTAAAAGGTAAAGGTGTAAAGGTATGGGATACTGAGGGGGTAGAATACCTCGATTTTTATGGCGGGCATGCCGTTATCAGCATTGGTCATGCGCATCCCCATTATGTTAAAAAGATTTCAAAGCAAGTTGCCAATTTAGGATTTTATTCCAATTCTATCATCAATTCTTTACAAATCGAATTGGGTGAAAAATTGGGTAAAATGTCGGGATTGAAAGATTATCAACTCTTTTTGATCAACTCAGGTGCTGAGGCAAATGAAAATGCCTTGAAACTCGCTTCTTTTCACAACGGACGCACGAAGGTTATCGCTTTCAAAAAAGCCTTTCATGGTCGCACATCCGCTGCGGTGAATATTACGCCTGACCCTAAATTGGTTGCTCCTATCAATGCCACATTTGAACGTGAATTTCACGATATAAATGAAATTGCTTCTGTAAAGGCTTCTATACTGAGGGGGGATGTATGCGCAGTAATAATCGAAGGTATTCAAGGAATTGGTGGTATTCATACACCCAATGCCGCTTTTTTGAAAGAAATACAGAAATTATGTCACCAAACCGATACTGTTTTCATTCTCGATGAAATACAATCGGGCTATGGCAGAAGCGGTAAATTTTTCGCTTATCAATACATCAAAGGTTTAGAACCCGATATTATTACCACAGCCAAAGGTATGGGCAATGGTTTTCCTATAGGCGGCGTGTTGATTCACCCCAAATTTAAACCTAAATATGGGATGTTGGGTACAACTTTTGGAGGCAACCACCTGGCTTGTGCGGCTGCTATTGCCGTTTTAGATGTCATGAAAAAAGAAAAATTAGTCGAGAACGCTGCAAAAGTGGGTGCTTATGCCATAGCAAAAATGAAAACTTTGGAAGGTGTTAAAGAAGTACGGGGTATAGGTTTAATGATAGGTGTAGAATTTGAATTTCCGACCGCAGATTTACGCAAACGTTTGGCATTTCAACAACATGTATTTGTCGGCTCGTCAAGCGAAGCGAACACAGTGCGGCTTTTACCCCCCCTCAGTATTTCAGAAGCAGATGTGGATATTTTAGTCGAAAAAATGAAAGTTGAGATTGGGAAGGAATTACAATTAGCTTAAAGTCTCATGACGTGTTGACAGAACCCACGAATTAGTGAATTTGACGAATTTCACTAATCTACGTGTTGACAGCCCCCGACCCCAAAGGGGAGTTAGCATCATATCTCCCCTCTGGGGTCGGGGGCTGTCAACACATAGATTAGTGAAATTCGTAACATTCGTTAATACGTGGCTCCTGTCAACATTTCCATTCTCCATTGTCCATTGTCATTTCCCCCGCCCTTGCATCAACACAAGAAGCGTGTAAAACATGATTTTAAAATCTAAAGCAAGCGACATATTCTCGATATACAGAATATCAAATTTCAACCGTTGTATCATTTCATCAACAGTGGAAGCATAACCGTATTTCACTTGTCCCCAAGAGGTAATACCGGGACGAACCTTCAATAAATGCTTGAAATGGGGTGCCCGTTGCATAATTAAGTCAATATAATATTGTCGTTCGGGACGCGGACCTACAAGCGACATGTCCCCTTTTAGGACATTCCAAAATTGTGGCAACTCATCTAAACGCCATTTGCGCATCGTCGCACCCCACGGCGTACAACGGTCATCGCCTGTTTTACTCAATTGAGGTCCCGTATCTTCAGCATCCAAATACATGGACCTAAATTTGATAATCATGAAAGGCTTATTATTCAATCCAACGCGTTCTTGATAAAAAAAGATAGGTCCTTTTGATGTTAATTTTACCCGCAAGGCAATGTAGGCATAGACAGGTGAGAGAATAATTAATCCTAAAATACTAATTAAAATATCTAAAATTCTTTTTAAAAATATCTGCCAATTGGGTATCAAATCCCGTCTTACTTCTATCAAAACAGCATCATACAATTGCTTGATTTTCACCGACCCCAACATAATATCATACATATCTGGAATCACTTTTATGATGATACGGTTGCCAAAATCGAAGAGGGTATCCAATATCTCTTTCAAACGGTTGTGTTCAGAAGTTTCAATAGCAATAATGACATCTTCGATACCGTTTTCAGCTATAATTCTTGAAATATCTTCAATTTTGCCAAGACGGGGTAAGTGATTTTCTAAAACATTGCTCGAATTTCCATTTGAATCTATAAAACCCATGAATCTATAACCCAAACTTTTTGTGCGCCCTGTAATATCTTGATACAGTTCCAACGCATTTTGATTGCCTCCAATTATTAAGGTTTTGAAAGAAACCAAATTGGATTTTATTCGCCTATTGGCGCGTGTGAGCAAAATCATTCTGGCTGTAACAGTTATCAAAAAATGGAGGGAAAAAAGAACTAAGAATGATTTATAATAGGTGGCATAACCCGTTACAAAATCGTCCAAAATGAGGGTGAAAAACAGAAAGAAAACGCCCAGAAATGAAAGGAAAAACGTCCGCATAAATGTCTCTACACGAGGAAGGCGATAAATGTCACGGTATTTATCAAAAATTGCATAAAACAAGACCCACCCTATTGGGATAATTAAAATGCCATAAAGAAAATTTGTATCCTGCAAAACTGACCAGTCACCTTCGCTGCCTTCAATCCACCATTTGCGATAGATAAAAAAACACGCCCAAGCCGCCATTGCCGAAAGAAAATCGGCAATAGTATATGTAATCATGGCAAGGCGGCGTTGTTGCGTCATAAAAAAGGTTCTATTTGGTATAGTGTAATGATGAACATAATGATTAATTTTTACCCCCCTCAGTATTTTATATTTTTATAAAAATTATAAAACTAAGTAGTTACAAAACTCAACCTTCATCATTATTTATTTTTGAATTAATTTTATGTTATCGAATAAAATGGTTGCACTGTTAAGAGAATCTGGCAGCAAACTTCTGAAAACTATTTGAAATTCTTTCATTTTCAAGTCTTTTGATTCATTTGTTAGGTTAATATAAGTTTTATTCCACTCTTTAGTAGGGAATAAGGTAATTTTATAGGATGCTGTACCACTTGGATTTGTAGAAGGGTCGGAGCCAATGATGCCGACTGAAAGTTCCGAATCCGTTTTATAGTGCATTTCTAAATAAATATTTTCAGCCACGTTGGACAATTCTACCTTATTAGCTGATGCTTTTTCCATTTGTTTGTGCGTTTTTGTCAAAACAATTTGTCCACTCCGACCTTCAAAACCATTGTCAATTGTTGTAAAACGCAAGGTACTATTGCCATCTCGATCTATTCTAAACATATTACTTGTTTCAAAATCTTCTATTAATTTAAATTGCGTATTGGCAATATAAGTCGTGACAGGACGAAGTGTGTCCACCTTACCCGCTTTTAGGTCAAGATTTATTTTATACGTATTGTAAAATGGATAAATAACGGGGTTAGATTTGATGCCATTGTTTCGAATACCTGCAAATATAGCAATTTCATGCTTTCCAATCTCAACAACAGGCAGCGTTATGGGCATTTGAAAAACGCCATTTATCTGCCCATCTATATATACCCACACATCGGTAATTTTTTGTGCTGATGAGCCTTCGCTATTTTTTGTAGTCAATGAAAATGAAGGGATGTAAAGATAAGCAGGAACTTCATTTTCTTTGACACAGCTGTTGAAAAAGATAAAAACAAACAACACTTTCCAAGTTTTAGATACTTGAAAAGTGTTATTTCTGAGTGACACTTTCAAAGTCTTTATGATTTTGGAAGTGTTATGAGAGAAAATATAGTAAAACATTATATTCTATTTTTTATGAAACCGTTGAATCTCCGATAGCCTTAATGATTTGATGTGCTATTTTCAACGCTTTATAACCATCTTCAATTGTTACACGAGGTGTTTTATTTTCCAAAATACTGTTAGCAAAAGTTTCTAATTCCATCTGGATAGCATTGACGCTTATAGGCTCGGGCATATTGATTTCTATCCATTTTGTACCCAAAGGTGTTTCAAGAGGCATGGCATTACCCCCCTCAGTATTTTTATCCAAAAGTCGAATAATTTGAGCATTTTTATCTAAAAAATCAAGGCTGATATAAGCATCTTTTTGAAAAAGACGGACTTTGCGCATCTGTTTCAAACTCAATCGGCTCGCGGTTAAATTCGCTACACAGCCATTTTTAAACTCAATGCGCGCATTGGCAATATCTGGCGAAGCACTCACTACTGCCACACCTGACGCATGAATCTTTTTTACCTCCGATTGAACTAAATGCAAAATAAGGTCAATATCATGAATCATCAAATCCAATACAACAGACACATCTGTACCACGAGGATTGAAAGTCGCTAACCGATGCGCTTCGACAAACATGGGAGAAACAGCTGTGTCCCCTAAGGATAAAAACGCAGGATTGAATCTTTCGACATGACCCACTTGCACTTTTATACCTTGCTTGTATGCCAAATTCATCAGTGTTTTAGCTTCTGAAACGGTATGTGTTAAAGGTTTTTCAATGAAAATATGTTTATTTTTTAACGCTGCTTTTTTAGCTAAATTGAAATGGTAAATAGTCGGCGTCACAATATCCACAATATCCACAGCATCCATCAAATCCTCAGGCGAATCGTATGCTTTTATGTTAAAAGTTTCAACTACTTTTGCAACATTCTTTTCATCAGGGTCATAAAAGCCCACTAAATCGAAGGCTTCGCTTGCTTGAATACATTTGAGATGAACTTTGCCCAAATGCCCTGCCCCAAATACGCCAATTTTTAGTTTCATAAATTGTAAGATTATGCTGTAATCTGGCAAAGGTAAATAAGTAAGGACGAAGGAAAAAAATATGTCCGATATTATGGTAAAGAATGTTTAAAAAAAACGTTTTCTACATCTTTTTATATAAGTGGTTGTTATTTCTTGGTTGATTTTAGGAATTTTGTTGCTGTAATTTTTGTGGGCAAGTGGGCATTTTTTTTACAATAACCTTGTTAAAATGAACCACGTAGAGACGTTGCAGTGCAACGTCTCTACAATTGCACACGAAAAATTACAGCAA
>JAYUQN010000836.1:0-2913 GCA_043756725.1 Saprospiraceae bacterium | reverse complement strand
TCAATTTATTCGGGGTTTATGTAGAGACGTTGCACTGCAACGTCTTAGGTTTAGCTAATTTTCGCCACAATCAAGACGTTGCAGTGCAACGTCTCTACGTGAACCTCGGGTATAAATCCTTAGCTTAATGGTATGGGACTTTAGTCCGTAAACGTTTAAAAACTATAAATACAGTAAGTAAATGCTATTTTAAAATAAAATTATCATAATTCATTAGACATTCACGGACTGAAGTCCGTGGTACGGGTAATACTTAATTCTGTATCACCACCTGTTGCACCATACTCCGCTTCCCTTGCCGTATCATAAGCAATTGATAAATGCCATTTGGCAAATCGCCCAATTGAAAATGCAAAGATTGCAAGCCTTCAAATTTCTTTTCAGCCACAGCTTTGCCAAACATATTATTGAGCCTCAAAACCACTTCACCTTTCGGCATTTCAGGCAATTGAATATCTATGAAATCCGCAGCAGGATTCGGAAATAAACGCACAGCGGTCACATCGCCGAATGCTACGTGCAAGGTTTCACTCAACTGCATAGCCCCATCTTGAAAACTGGCTTTTATACGATACAAATTACCCCCCTCAGTAGGAGCAACATCATAGAAGGTAAAAGTGTGTATTTCACTATCAAAATACCCATTATTGAGCTTTTTTAAGTCTTCAAATCGCTCTGTGTGCGTATCAAATTTCTGTATCGTGTAATAATCTGTTTTATCGCCTAAATTGCTATGCCATAAAAGTTTAATACGTTGCGGCTCGCCTTCGGCTTTGGCTGATAAGACGTCGGCTTGCCTCAAAGTAGCGGCATTGATACAAGGTACTTCCACAATTTGCCATTTTTGAGCCAAATTATACTGCCAATTGCGGATTTCAATTTTCGCTTTATTAAATTTATTATTGTTTTCAACACTCAAATAGCGATTACTGTTTTTATGTATAATACGGTATTCGCCGCCGCCCAAACATTCAATTTTCCAATCTTTTTGACCGCCTGCTGTATAGTTAAATTGAACCACATGAGCCGTGTTGTAATTGTCGTTGCAGGTTAAAAACTTATTAGAACCTTGCGCTTTTATTTTAACAAAACCATTGGGCAAGGTTGAAAATTGCCATTTTTGATTCGGGCTGTTGGTATAGGTGTTTTGAACAATAGGCACATTATTCCACGTCCGATTTTCAAGCACTTCCAATGCTTTTTCCGAATTTAAATTGACTATTTTATAGCATTTGTTAGGGGCAAAATTATAAGTTGGTGCTATCAAAATGGTTTCTTTTTCAGAAGTACAGTCTTTGCGTTTGATTTTTATGTCATATTCACCAGCGCCTAAATTGGGGTAAAAAGTTTTACCTAAAACCCACGGTTGCCCTTCTATTTTACTGAAAGCACCTGCGGGAAGATTGGTAATTGTGATTGACCCCAATGCGGAACAAGTCGGTTGCACGATGCTCAAAATAGCTTTAGGCAATTTTTCAACTGTTATTGTTTTTGCGAACCCTGCAACGCAACCATAATCTGTAATTGTTACTGTATATTCCGTTGATACTGAGGGGGTTACGAAAATGGAAGCGGTTGTTTGTTCAGTGCTCCATCTATATGTACAAGTGGTACAAATGGGTGAAATGCTTAGTTTCACAGTGCTTCCTTTACAAACGGTTGTATCGGACGCGGCTATGCTATATATAATTGGGTTGCTTGGCGCATAGTCAATAAAGGCATTTGTAGCAAACGAGATACAACCTGAAACGCTGTCTTTTACGACGACCAAATAATTTTGATTGCCCAATTCACTTTTCACATTCGAGGCTTGATACGTGGTGTCATTATTGAAACTGTATGAAACGCCTGTCAAAGGGCTTGTGACGGTGATAGAACCTGTTGACACTGTACAAGTGGGTTGTGTCTCAATAACAGTCGGCGCTTGAGGTACAAAAGGCGTAGGATTTACAGTGATTTCAAGCGTTTCAGAGAGACAACCGCTTGCATTTTTCACCTTAATTTTATAAATGCCCGGTGTTAAATTGCTTTTTACATACGCATTTTCATAAGTTTCACCATTATCAAAACTGTATTCAATGCCCAATTCATATATTGGATTTAGTTCAATTGTCCCTGTTGAAACGCTGCAAGTTGGCTGTGAAATGGTTTTTACTGAGGGGGTGCTTGGAAGCGCATTTACGGTTGTTTGCATTTCAGAACGGTCTTTGCTTTCACAACCGTCTATTATTTGTGAAATAAAATACGTGCTTGAATTAGCCACAAGGACTTATAGGTGTTAGCTTTGTTCATAGTTTGTAACAGCGTTTGTTTAAAAATGGGATTATAAACGCTTGGTCATTTTGACATGGGAAGGCGAAGTGGGAGAAGTTGCAAAGATACCCGAAGCTTTGAGGAGAAGCAATGACTTTGAAATGGTATTTTAATAATGGGGAATTTATAACAGATAATTCGCAACTAAATAAATTGCCCTATGTTAAAACAAATGGAAATATGAAAAAAGTAAACTAACTTTGTCTTTGTAGAAATTTATTACTTATCATAAAAAATAAAAAATACTATGGGCATATTCAGACAGAAAATAAAAATCATAAATGCCGATGATGCCGCCTTATCACGCCGAGGTTATATTTCCCCCAGTGAAATACGAGAAATGGAACCCGATTTTTTAGTTGATACAGGCGCTTACATGCTGTGCATAAATGAAGATATCCAAGCACAAATGCAGTTACCTTATGTTGACGAAGAGGAAGGAGTCATGGCAGATAATAGAAAAATGCTGATGAAAGTGGTAGGACCTGTCATTGTCAAAATTCACAATCGTCAAACGGCTTGTAATGCGCTGGTTTTACCAGATGATAGTGAGCCATTATTGGGCAGTATTCCTTTAGAAGATATGGATTTATGGGTTGA
>JAYUQN010000835.1:0-7816 GCA_043756725.1 Saprospiraceae bacterium | reverse complement strand
AGAGCGTAACCAGTAGTACAGTTACCCTTACTGTAACACAAAGTTGTACGGGTGTATCAATAATAACACAACCTCAACCTCAACAATCAACAGTTGGTGGTACTGCAAATTTTTTCGTAACCCCAAGTGGTACGGCTCCTTTTACTTATCAGTGGCGAAAAAATGGCGTAAATATAGGAACAAACTCCTCAACATATACAACACCGACACTTACATTAGCAGATAATAACAGCAACTACCTTTGTTATGTGACCAACTGCAATGGTGTAAGTAATCTTTTAAGTAATCAAGCTACTTTAACTATCACATCAAACTGTATACCTGTTTCAATAGTATCTCATCCACAAAATACTACGGCATCTGTTGGAGGAACGGCATTGTTTTCAGTCACAGTAAATGGGACAACTCCAATAACTTATCAATGGCGAAAAAATGGCGTGAATATTTCTGGAGCGACCTCACCTTCATACACAACTCCGACACTTACATTATCAGATAATAACAGCAACTACCTTTGTTATGTAACCAATTGCAATGCTGTAAGTACTCTTTTAAGTAACCAAGCTACTTTAAATGTCACATCAAACTGTACACCTGTATCAATAGTATCTCATCCACAAAATACTACGGCATCTGTTGGAGGAACGGCATTGTTTTCAGTCACAGTAAATGGGACAACTCAAATAACCTATCAATGGCGAAAAAACGGAGTTAATATTTCTGGGGCAACCTTATCTTCATACACAACTCCGACACTAACATCATCAGATAATAACAGCAACTACCTTTGTTATGTGACCAATTGCAATGGTGTAAGTACTCTTTTAAGTAATCAAGCTACGTTGAGCGTAACAAACACCCCTCAATATAAAATAACAGGAAATGTAAAGCTACCAAACATAAACTATACAGATGGTAGAGTTGAATATAGTATTAATACAGTCAATGTCACGCTTAAAAATGCTTCTGGCGGTAGTATAGCAACGACTACAACTGACAATCAAGGTAATTTTACATTTTCTGGTAACTATACTTCTACATATCAAGTAACTGCAAAATATATTGATTGTGAAGTGACAAAAACAGGGGTGAAAGCAGACATTCCTGTTGATATTAGATTACCTTATTATTTATTAAATGACTTAAATAAACTTATTTCAGAATTAGAAATAAAAGAATTTGATAGGATATATCTTTATGGACTACGTAGGTCGGTAGTAGCAATAAAAGGTTATGATGAATCAAAAGTTAAAGCAATTAGAAATGACTGGCGAAATATTACAGATAATGATATTAAAATATGTGATGCTTTAGCTCGATTTAATATTTCACAAAAGGCAGTATCTTTATTCTCTGATGATGGTGAATTAATGGTATCAAGTACATGTGAAAGTGTTTATGATCCTTTGAAAGATTTAATAACAGATAAACTATTTGGTGATAAAGTGGAAAAAGTATTAGACAAGATTTTTGGTGAAGATTCACCAGCTGATGCACTTAATAAACTTGTTGTTATAGCAAAAATAGAAATAGTAAAAAGTATATTTAGGCGTACTTGTGATATAGTACCTAATGACAGATTAAGATATCAATTTAATTCTGAATTAGAAAAACTACTTGGGCAATTGTTGGATATATATGAATTAGAAAAAAATAAGCCTAAAGATGTCCTTATAAAAATCGTTGATGATTTGTTGGAAGCTTTTATTACACAACGATTATCAGAAGCAGTCTATTCTAAAGCTTATGTACAATTTATGACTCAAGAAGAAGTAGATAACAGTGTGAATCAAGCAAATTCATTAAATGTTTCGGGCATTTTTAATTCTACCTTCAACCAAACTATAGCTGACAATGGTACATCAATGGCTGCAATAAGCTTAACAAAAACTGCTGAAGCAAAAACATTTATTGATAAAGCGCACTTAGCTAGTGAAATAGCAGGGCAAACAGCTGAAGTATTGAATCAAGTATCAAACGTGATTGCAGCAACAGGTGTAGGTGCAAAGGTCGCAGCAATTTTAAAAACGGCATCTTCTATTGCAAAGGTCGTAAAATGGGTTTCTCAAGGTGCTGCTGTTGGTAGAGGACTTATTAGACTTTATAATATAGACAAAGAACTATCATTAACAACTAAGCTTTCTTTCAGAAATAGTGGAATGGAAAAAAAAGAATTTGAGCAACTTGAATTATTGGAGCTATTATCTAATTTATCAGTTGCAGTGAATAACTACAACAATCATTTAGGTTTGTTAATGAATGACATTAGAAATAGTGCAATGACAACGGCAAATAGTAAAATTAAAGAATTAACTAAACAGGACTCTATTTTAAATAGCAAGGTAACTGATGCTACAAATAAAATTGCCGTTGCTGCGCCAATCATCTATGAAAGAGATAGTTTATTCTATTCAACGTATATGAATGAAGTTGTCAATACAGTTATTCATTCTTCATCGAATCGTCATATGCTGTATAATTCTATGTTGTCATACTTTATAGAACCAAATGATGTTAGTATAAAAGATTCTTTAAATAGGCTTTATAGTTCTACTATTTCGGCAAATTTGACAATGTCAGAGAGTTTAACAAATGTGACTAATCTCATTAGTAGTGAAGCTGTTCCTGCCTATATAAAAGTGACAAATATAGAATATCCCAAAATACTCGAGAAAGGGAAACAATATCCAGTTAGAGTTACTTATAAAAATTATGGGTCGTTAGTAGCTAAATCGGTATTTATGAAAATTAATTTAGCGAACGGTTTTATAGTAAATCAATCAGACTCTATCAGAATCAATGATTTATTACCAAACGATGAAGCTAATTTAACATTTACATTGATAACGCCTAATTTTGATGCATCAACATATTACAGTATTGGTTTTTACTCATCTACTATACCTCTTGATGGTATTGGAGGCTATTTTTCAACGAAATACTCAATAACATCAAATGTATATCCGCAGAATGGAGGTAAAATAGAAGGTGTTGGAGGGTTTAGAAATGGTGATATTGTCATATTAAACGCTTCCCCAAATAAATGCTATAAATTTATCAACTGGACAGAAAATGGCATTGAAGTTTCAAAAGATTCATCATATAATTTTGTAGCTACGACATCCAGAAATTTAGTTGCCAATTTTGTAACTAATGTACCCGATAATAAAATTATAGGTAGCACGACATTTTGCCAAGGCAGTAGCACCACTTTAACAGCATCGGAGGGTAATACTTATCAATGGTCAAATAATGCAATCACACGTTCAATAACAGTCAATACTGAGGGGGTCTATAAAGTTATTGTTTCCAATGGCGATAACTGCTCTACAACTGCCAGCGTTAATGTAACGAAAAGTGCTTCTTTACAAGTAAGTATATTGGGTAAAAAAACGCTTTGTGCAGGCGGTACAACAACCCTTACTGCATCAGGTGGTGAAACATTCAAATGGTCGAATGGTGCAACTACATCTCAAATTGCAGTTAATCAAGCGGGACCTTACACCTTAACTGGAACTGACGCAAGTGGTTGTACGGGTTCAATTACAGAAACTATTACCGCAGTTCCAAAGCCAACCGCTACGATAAGCGGTAGTACCGATATTTGTGAAACGCACAATGGCGTTATGTCGACATTTTTAATCGCCTCTGGAGGTGTGAGTTACAAATGGTCAAGTGGGCAAAATACAGCATCTATATCAGTCAGTGTTGGAGATAAATATACCGTCACTGTAACGGATGCTAATGGTTGTGAAGAAACCGAATCTAAAACAGTCGCAGCTACTAAAGTTATTGGGAAAATAGAAGTTATTGGTAGTTCGACATTATGTGTAGGCGATAAAGTAACCATGAAAGCATCGGGAGGTACAAATTATGCGTGGACAACTGGGGGTATCACACAAGAAGTATCTGATATGCCCTTTCAGACAAAAGATTATACTGTTGCTATTTCAACAGGTAATTGTACGGATTTAGTAACTCAATCCATAAAAGTTAATCCAAAACCTGTCGCTGTCATTGATGGTATTAATCAACTGTGTGAAAACTCAAATGGTTTAGCTTCTACGATATTGACAGCTAAAGGTGGTAATAAATTTTTATGGAACAGTGGTGAAACATCGCCTTCAATCATTGTTAAAACTGTGGGTGATTATTCAGTGACTGTTACTGATATTAATGGCTGTACGAACTCAACAATTACGGCAGTAACTATTACTAAAATTGATGGAAAAATAACAGTTAAAGACAATGCCAATATATGTACCGGCGAACAAGTGACCTTAAAAGCATCTGGTGGAACAACGTATGTTTGGTCAAATGGTATCAATGGTTCTGAAATCATTGTCAAACCCACTCAGACGACAGAATATATGGTTACCATTACATCAAATAATTGTACACTCATCAAGAAGCAAATCATAACGATTGTTCCTAAACCGACTGCGGATTTTGATACTGTTGTCACTGGCAATAAGGTAAAATTCATCAATAAGTCAATAGGGGCAAATACTTATTCGTGGACGTTTGAGAGCGGTGGAAATTCGACTGAGGAATCGCCAGTCTATCAATTTAAAAATAGTGGTAGTCATTATGTATGTCTTGTAGCGTATGTTTCAAAGACGTGTACGGATTTAAAATGTAAAATATTTACAGCTATTCAAGAGCTACCCAAAGGTTTAGATGTCACGATTAGCCCTAATCCGACAAGTGGTATTGTAGATGTAAAAATGGCTTATTACCGTCCTTTCCACCCCGATGAAAAAATAACCGTTTTTGACTGGTTGGGTAGAAAAGTCTATGAATTGTCTAATTTAAATGCATCAAACAAGTTAGATATGTCAAATCTTGCCAATGGTATGTATCTTTTTAGATTGACCATTGAAGGTAAAATTTATACTTTGGATAAGGTCGTTAAAAGTAATTGAGTTACCCCTCAGTATTTTCATTTTTTTTAACTAAAAAATCGCATAAATCATTATCTATCAATGATTTATGCGATTCTTATTTTAGTGAAATACCAAGTATTAGGTGTAATAATGCCAACTGCATCAATCGTGCATCAATTGTTTTTCAACCCAAATAATAGGCAAGTTCAAGGATCGAGCAATTTGTTCAGCCGACAAAGTTTTTTTCAAACGGGTTATTTTTTTGGGTGCAGTCGCTAAATCTTTTTTTACGGTGTGAATAAATTCTTGAGTCACTTCAAAGACTTTAATGATTTGGGCTTCTGTCAAAAGAGAAGCATCAAGCAATTCAACGACCGTAAAGCGTTGGGTTTGTTCAAGCCGCTTCTGCACTTCCTCTCGTTGACGTTGTGCCTCTTCACGCAAACGTTGGGATTCACGTTGTAATTCAAGTTTTTGGGCATCAATTACTTTTTGTAATCGGGCTTCGGTCTTTGCTTCACCTCTTTTATACATGTAATCGTCCTCATCTTTGAGTCCGAAATAAGCAATGGTATTTTCCATGATGTGATTGATTAAGGATTCAAAATTACGCAATTTACTGAATATACGCAAGTGCTGTAAAAATTTTAGCCGTTCTAAATCTGTTTTTGCGTATTTAATAACTTTTTCTATAAGCTGTGGCAAAACGGTTTCGGGAGATTTATCGCCAAAGTCACCTAAAACACCCAGTACAACCTCTGCCGCTGATTCCGATTTTAAAAATATTTCAACAGGTGTTTTGATAAACTGAATCAATCTTATTCTGTAAGTATATTGATCGTCCGACCATTCTGTTAAAATATTTTCTGCGGGTTTTTCACCCATATAAACGATGATTTGAAAGATACTTAAATGCGGTTTTTTGCGCTTCATCATCGCACAAGTTTCAAATGCTCTGTATGAAATATCGGCTTCATCTTTCACATGAAACTCTAAATGTGCGATGCGTTCAACACCCGCTGTATCTGTTATGATTTTCAAAAAATCGGGCTTACGCTCCTTAGTTTGCTGAATTTCGGTAGGCAATTGTTCACTTTTGACAACTTCGATATTGCCAAAAATTTTTAATAGAAAGTTCGTTGTTTCCTCAATACTTTCCTTAATAATTTTGTCGTGTTGATTGCCTTGTAATTGTTCGTCTGTTGGTTCTTTAACAACATCAGTTAGCGTTTGCTTTTTGTTTTGTTTTGCCATAATCTATTATTTTGTTTTATTTTACAACGTCAATTTTGGCATTATTGTTTTAAACAAAATATAAATTTATTTTATTGATATTTATTATTTTATTATTTTAAAATAAACCATAACTATACTTTATTATTTGGTAAGCAATACCAGCTCTCAAAAGGTCTTCATCAAATAACTTCGCTTATATAAATGAACGGGCAGCTTCTCGAAAATGTTCGGAACAAGCTGTGCGGGTATCTGGCTCAAAACGCCCTATTTTACGTCTCTGACGTGTGTATACTCCCCCTCAGTATTTCCTCATTTTCAAACTAAAAAATCGCCTAAATCATTATCTATCAATGATTTAGGCGATTTTTATTTTATTAACACACTCATACACTCCCGCAAATCAATACTGCAATTGATATTTTTTCTCTAACTCTTGAATCAATTTAGGGCTTTTATCGGGCAATAATTCAAAGATTTTTTGATTAAAATCAGCTTTTTTACCCAAAAAATAATAGATGATGCCTATATCAGAAAGCTTGGTTATGTCTTTTTTAGCCCTATTTTTAAACGGAAAATCCGATAATTGTATGCCTTTCTGTGTTTTCATATACAACAAAAATATTTATATTAATTAGATGCCAACAATGAAAGTTAGAAAGCAGGGAACGAGTAAAGCCCCCTCAGTATCTCTTTCATTTTTAAATTAAAAAATCGCCTAAATCATTATGTACCAATGATTTAGGCGATAGTGATTTTTCAAAAATAGGAAAGGTAATTATTTAAAAGTGATTTTTTTATATATCAAACCCATATCAAGCGTACAACCGACTGATTTTAAGGAAATTGTGTCCGACATATTTTTATACACAGTATTGCGCCATAAATCAGGTGCTTCTCTGAAACGGGTTTCAATTTGGCATTTATTAGGGTCAATCAAAATATATTCTTTGAAAGAAGGCAAAGTTTTGTATTCATCAAATTTACCATTTTGGTCATACTTTTTGGTACTGCGTGATAAGACCTCGACAATCAGCAAAGGGTTGATTAAAAGGACTTCATTTTTATCCCAACACTGAGGGGTCTCCGCCACGACCAAAACATCGGGGTAAAGACTGAAATTGAGGTCAGGTAAATAGACCAATTGTTGGCTACCCATGACCGTAAAGTCTTTATTATTTGCTCTAAAAGCAAAAATCAATTCAGCGGTCATATTGGCGACAATAATATTGTGTGGTATGCGTGCCATAGGTAGTTTAATTATAATGCCGTTATAATATTCGTGCCGTTCCGTAGAACGTTCTTCCCTTTGCAAGTATTCAGAAAGGGTGTAATGGCGTGGTTCTCTTACGGGTTTTAGCACAGCCAAAGGAAAAGTAGCGACATTTGAGTTACCGTACATAGTCTATATTTTTAGAATGTAATTGTATTTTAAATCATCAATTCAAATTTTCTATTCACAAAATTAGCGTTTTTCAACAAAAAAAACAAATTAAAAACCGTACAAATGTCACCCCTTCAGAAACAACAGATTATTTTGTAACCGTTACATCAAATAATTGTACGGATGTGAAAAAACAAACCATAACGGTTGTTGCCAAACCGACAGTGCCTTAATTCAGCTTCTGTAAACCCACAATATAAATTGGGTTTTATCCACATAAATAGAGGCATCTTCTATCAAATTGGGAAAATAA
>JAYUQN010000834.1:0-7818 GCA_043756725.1 Saprospiraceae bacterium | reverse complement strand
GCCCTTTCTTTCTTAAGCCTGTTCTTTGGACAACGGGTTGCTAAAGATTATGAAGGAGCGGTTTCTATTGCTATCTATTTTACACTCAATCTTGTAGGGCTGCTTCTGTTGGTTTGACTATAACGAAAATAGATTTAGGGTAAGTTTTTGATAAAATTTAAATGAGTTTCGATTTTTTTTTTATGAAAAAATTGGAAATCTTATGCTTTCACACCCTTATCTTTGCGCCGTGGATACACTCAATAAATTATTAGCTTTATACCGAGACTCGAAGCAGGTAAAACAGATTACGACAGCTCTTGAAACACATTCGGACACGCCCGCCCGCTTGCAACTCGCAGGATTGACGGGTGCGCAGGAATCCTTTGTCCTTGCGGGAACGTACCTGCATACCCCTACTTCTCACCTCGTTGTGGCTTTGGATAAAGAAGAAGCGGCTTATTTGCAAAACGATTTGCAAAATTTATTGCCCAATAGAACTATTCACTTCTTCCCCGATTCCTTCAAATTCCCTATGAAATTTGATGAAATTAAGCCTGATAATGTGCTGCAACGCACTGAAACCATCAATAAAATTACGCATTCCGATACCACAGGCGACATATTGGTCACCTATCCCGAAGCACTGTTTGAAAAAGTAGTTGCCCCTAAATATCTTGACGCCCAACGTATTGACATTAAGGTGGGTGAAAAAGTGGATATAGATTTCATGGTGGATTTGCTGGTGGATTATGGGTTTATGAATAAAGATTTTGTCTATGAACCGGGTCAATTTTCCATTCGGGGCGGCATTGTGGATGTGTATTCCTACGCCAATGAATTGCCTTATCGCATCGAGCTTTTTGATGTGGAAGTTGAAAGTATCCGTACTTTTGACCCTATGACGCAACTGAAACAGCAAAATATTAGAAGCATCAGCATTGTACCGAATATCAATACCCGTTTCACCCAAAGCCAAAAAGTATCGCTTTTTAAGGTATTGAAATCCGACACTACGGTTTGGCTGCGTGACCCACAACACTTGCTCGATAAACTCCAAACGTGTTTTGATAAAGCCGAAGAATTTGCTGCACAGTTGCAATACGATAGAGATGAAGAAATAAAACAAATATTCAATGACCGTGCTTTTATTCGCCCTTTTGAAGTCGTTGACGATGTGGAAGCCTTGAATATTATCGTGACGAAGCGAAATAATCAATTTTCAGTGGCTGATACTGAGGGGGGTAACCATCAAATAAATTTGCCTACTACGGTTGAATTTCACTCCCGTCCGCAGCCCAGTTTCAATAAAAATTTCAATTTATTAATTCAAAATCTGCATGAAAATGAAAGTAATCGTTTGCAAAATTATCTTTTCACCGATAATGAAAAGCAAATGCAACGCTTGTTTTCTATTTTCAAAGATTTGAGTGCTAAGGTAAAAGTAGAACCTGTTTACAAAGCCATTCATCAAGGTTTTGTGGATACCGATTTGCATATTGCTTGTTATACAGACCATCAAATTTTTGAACGCTACCATCGTTACCGCCTAAGACAGGGTTTCAACAAAGACCAAGCGTTGAATACTCGTATTTTGAAAGAACTCCAAGCAGGGGATTTTGTAACGCATATTGACCACGGGGTTGGCAAGTTTTCAGGTCTTGAAAAAATTCATATCAACGGGCAGATACAAGAAGCGGTGCGTTTGGTGTATCAAAACAACGATTTGCTCTACGTTTCTATCAATAGTTTGCATAAAATTGCGCGTTTTACGGGGAAAGATGGGACGCCGCCTAAGCTCAATAAATTAGGTAGCGACACGTGGAGTAATCTGAAACGGGCAACTAAAAAACAGGTTAAGGACATTGCTGCTGAGTTGATAAAACTCTATGCCGCTCGAAAAGCCAGTAAAGGATTTCAATTTCCAGAAGACGGCTATTTGCAAAATGAATTGGAAGCGTCGTTTATGTATGAGGACACGCCTGACCAATCGAAAGCCACCATTGAAGTGAAAGAGGATATGGAAAAAGAATATCCGATGGATAGGCTGATTTGCGGCGATGTGGGTTTTGGTAAAACGGAGGTCGCTATTCGTGCCGCTTTCAAAGCCGTGACTTCGGGCAAACAGGTGGCAATTTTAGTTCCAACCACGATTTTAGCTTTGCAACATTCTAAAACTTTCAAAGACCGTTTGGGAGAATTTGCCGTGACGGTTGATTATTTGAACCGATTCCGATCAACCAAACAACGGAAAGAAGTAATGGAAGGCACTAAATCGGGCAGAGTGGATATTTTGATTGGGACACACGCGCTGTTGAGTAAAGAATTGGAATTCAAGGACTTAGGTTTATTGATTATTGATGAAGAGCAAAAATTTGGTGTTTCAGCAAAAGAAAAATTGCGTAAAATGAAAATCAATGTTGATACTTTGACTTTAACAGCCACGCCTATTCCCCGTACTTTACAGTTTTCACTGTTGGCGGCGAGAGATTTATCGGTCATTCGTACGCCACCGCCAAACCGTCAGCCTATCCATACAGAAGTGCGGACTTTCAGCGATGAATTGATAAAAGAATCTATTTATAAAGAAGTCAATCGAGGCGGGCAAGTGTTTTTTGTCCACAATCGAGTAGCCTCTTTAGCCGATATTGTGGCTAAAATCAAGGAATTATGCCCCGACGTGGATGTGGCAATGGCGCATGGACAAATGCCAGCCGAATCTTTAGAAGAAACTTTGGTGGATTTTATAGATAAAAAATATGAGGTTTTGGTGTGCACCAATATCATTGAAACGGGTTTGGATATTCCGAACGCCAATACGATGATTATCAACAATGCCCATCATTTTGGCTTGTCCGATTTGCATCAATTGCGGGGTCGCATTGGTCGTTCCAACAAAAAAGCATATTGTTATCTCTTTTGCCCCCCCCTCAGTATTTTGCCTTCTGATTCTCGAAAAAGGCTTAAAACTTTGGAAGAATTTTCAGATTTGGGCGATGGTTTCAATATCGCTATGCGAGACTTGGATATTAGAGGTGCGGGTAATTTATTGGGTGGCGAACAATCCGGTTTTATCACCGATATTGGCTATGAAACCTATCAAAAAATATTAGAAGAAGCCATTTTAGAATTAAAACAAACCGATTTCAAAGATTTGTTCAAAGACGAATTGGCGAAAAAGAAATCCTACGTCTTAGAAACGAGTGTGGATACGGATATTGAAATGCACATTCCAGACGACTATGTGAGCAACACGCAAGAGCGTTTGGCACTTTATACCCAATTGGATGATGTTGAAAATGAGGAAGGCATCGCTAAATTTGCAGACATGCTGACCGACCGTTTTGGTAAAATACCCCTACAAGTGGAAGAACTTTTTGACGGTTTGCGCCTCCGTTGGGCAGCGAGAGATTTAGGTTTTGAGCGCATTATCTTAAAAAACCAGAAACTACAAGGCTTTTTTGTCGGCAACCCACAATCCCCTTTTTATGAAACTGCGCAGTTTAAAAACCTCTTAAACTATGTTTTGAAAAATGGTGAAAAACGCCAAATGAGTTTCAAACAAACTCAAAAGCATTTTATTTTTATGCGTGAAAACGTGAAAACTTTGAACGGGGCGCGGAATATCATTGAGGTACTGAGGGGTATATCTATTGGGGAAAAAGCACCATTTTAATCAGACAAAAATATCTTGTGCGGCAATATTGAAATCGGGCAAAGCGGGTGATGCACTGCAAATAGTCACGCCTCTACAAACCATAACATCAATAGGTGAAGTATAAACATAAACCGTTTTTTGCTTTGCAAAAATCTGCCAAACGACAAGTACGCCATTGTCAAAATATTGCTCTAATTTTAGTTGAATTTCATCAGCGGTATCATTCTTTGAGATAATTTCAATGACAAAAGAACTTAAGCTAGGGTGCAAATCATCTTTTTCTTTCCATTGAGCCTTTGTCAAGTAGGCTAAATCCGCTATTCTATTACGATTCGCTTTGGGTAAAAACATAATGACCTCTCGTTCAAGCTCACCCAAAGCCTTGAAAGCTGAGGTACTCATAAAAAAACGAGAAAGGTTGTGGACGATTTCTAATTGGCTTCTATTCATAGTAAGGCGGGGGGTTTTCTCAACAATGCCATTATTCCACTCATAGCGATAAATATCTTCTCTATCCGCATAACGGCGGTGAAAAGCCTCAAGAGTAAGCGGATTCTTGAGTTTTACTTGTTTTTGAATAGGCTGAATTTGAGTCGCTAAGGCAGTCATATTTCTAAATTTTCAGACAAAGCTAATTGTTTTAATTCGTAAAAACAAGTGTTTTGAATCGTGGATACGGAGGACGCAAAGAAAATGCATGCACGATGGTTAAAACAGTAAGGTGGAATAATACGGCTTCTTTGAGCCTTAGTCAATTGGCTGAATATTTAGAGGAAGAAGTTTCTTATGATTTTGCCATTCGTTTTGTTAATTTGATTTATGCTAAAATAAAATTCGTAAATTTGTACGCATCTATATACCATGTAGTCAAATTTGGAATAGTCCGTCTGTTATTCAATTACGTCACATTACAAATCAATCGTGAAATGCAAACGCTCAACATTTATAAAGAAATACAACCTACTTATGGTGAGTGGTTGCCTATTTTAGAAGATTTAGGGTATCGAAAACAAGTGGTGGATTTTATATCCATCAGCAAGCAAAAGCGACAACAATATCGTTTGGAGAATCCTCTCTATAACTCTGTTATTCTTTTGCCTTTTTTATCCGATAATGACCCTGTCTTGAAAGCCCATTTTGCGTCCTATTCACACCTTTTGTATCTACAAGGCGTTATTGAAGATGAACAGTATATGGCTAAAAAGATAGAAAATTTGCGGCTTCATCGGGTACAAAATAAAAAAATCGGCTCATCCGCTAACCTTAGTTAATATGTCCACACCACCCAGAATTTTCTCCGAAGTACCTGTCACTTATGGTGAAATGATTGAAGTACTTAAAAAATTGGGCTATAGTCAAGAGTTTGACGGTAAAGCGAATCGCTTTTTCAATGAAAAACACAAATCTGTGGTGCTTTTACCTGTACGTCCACTTGAAGATAGACTTGAAAAAGTATATGTTGCTATTGCCTCTAATCACTTATATACACAAGGTGTCATTAAGGAAGAAGAAAGTCTTATCTATATGATTCAAAAAAATAGAGTAAAAAAGAGTAAAAAAACGCCTAATCCTAAGCTGCAAGTAATGGCTTAGTTCTTTCCGATTACACTACATCTTTCACATCTAAAAAAGCGCATAATCCCTTGTTTTGTAAGAGATTATGCGCTTTTTTGTTTTGAAAAAATGAAAATACTGAGGGGGTACATAACAAAAAAACGGCTGACCTTTCGGCGCCTGCATCCACAGTCCCTACTAAGACAGCCGTTTAGAGGCGCACTATGCTCCCCGTTTTTGTCCCAATACAGTATTGGGAACAGGACAATTTTCTGTTCAGTGTAAGTCATCCAACTTTAACCATGAGCTACGGGAGAAAAACCACACGGAAACCCACGTTGTTGTTCCGATTCGTCGGCGTGTTGTTGTTCCGATTCGCTACGCGGCAGTTCTGCGCGTTGTTGTTCCAGCTACCGCCACGATTCACGCGGTTAGTACCCTTTGAAAATTGACCTTTCTTTTTGGAATAAACTTATTTTTTCTCTTTGTGTTTCCACTTTTCTAATAAATGAAAGCAATGGACGAACATGCACTTGGCAAACTTCTTCCGTACATTCTCCCGAATCATATTTCGCATCAACGGTTGCTATTTTTTTAAAAAACCTATTTTTACTGCGTTGCGTAAGCTGTATATGATATGGAAATATTCTATACCCTAAAAATGGCAAACCATAAACTGTTTTATTCAGTTGCTCTGGTTTTAATTCACAGTATAATTCTGTTTGTAAATACTGCGCTATACTGTGATGCGCCTTTGTTAATTTAGCTTTATCATCATGCCACAATACCATATCGTCCATGTAACGCACATAGCTTTTTATCTGTAATGTCTCTTTAATGAAATGGTCTAAGCCCGATAAATAATGATTTGCGAGATATTGACTTGTCAAATTGCCTATCGGTACGCCCCGATTAGGGCTAGATTCATAGCTTTTTATGAGCGTTTCAAATATGTTTAGTACTTTTGGGTCTTTAATGATGCTATGAACTTGTCGTTCTAACACCTCATGGTGAAGGCTTGCAAAAAACTTTTTGACATCTAATTTTAAATAAAAATCATATTCCTTTGAATACGTTTTTGCCTGTTCTACGGCAGCATAAGTCCCTTTTCCTTTACGGCTTGCATAACTATGAAAAATTTGAACCTGTTCAAAACGGGCATGGCAAATATTCATCAAAGCGTGGTGCAATACTTGCTCAGCAAAGGCGGCAGCGCAAATCTCTCTTTCTTTTGGGTCAAATATTTTGAAATAAAAGTAATCCCCTACTTCAACCTCCCCCTTCTGTATTTGCGTCCTTAATGTCCGTAAGTTTCTATCCATATTACTGCGATAGGCTTCCACTTCTTTGGTATATCGCTTGCCTTTGCCAGCTTTCCAAAAAGCTTAACGCAAATTATCGGGGTCGGCTATGCGCTCTATCAAATTGCTTGCTCGTTTCATATTTCTATTGCCATAAAATGTTTGCTGTATTTTTCAATTGTTTTTTCCCCAAGTCCTTTTATCGCTTTCATAGCGGCTACGCTCAATTCTTCTTGTTGTGCCATTTGCGCCATTTGCGCATCTGTCAATATTGTGAAAGCGGGTATATTCTCGGCTTTTGCTAAGGCTTTACGGACTTCTCGCATCTTTGAAAATCGCTTAAAACTGGTTTCATCCAAGACTTCTCGATAGTCTATTTTTGGTTTTTCATAGCCTCCTGGTGTCAAGCCCATGCCAACTATTTCATCTACATATTTGATGTAAAAACTCCAAAACGCTTCTTTTTTGAGCTTTATCAAGTGGTGCTCTACTTGTAATACTTTTTTTGACCGTAAAAAAATATTCATTTCTTCAGTTATGCGTTCTCCTCCAACTAAGGGTATTGTAAATATTTTGACTTGCATGATCTTTCGTTTTTTACTGTTTAAAAAAAAAATTTCGTCCCGACTTTGTCGGGAAATGTTGCCAACTATACTTTCGCTCAATATTGTAACTATACTGCTTTGTCGTCGTCCCTCCTCCTTCGCTGCATAGTTACAATATTTCTCTCAATTTTTTTCTTTTTTTTAGCTCATGGTTAAAGTTGGATGAGCTTGCCTAAACTACGGGAGAAAAACCACACGGAAACCCACGTCGCTGTACCGAATCGTCGGCGTGTTGTTGCTCCGATACGCTACGCGGCAGCCCTGCGCGTTGTCGTTCCAGCTACCGCCACGACTCACGCGGTCAGTACCCTTCGCAGCACCTGTTGGATTGCTGACAGTGGTGCTGACAGTGCTACTGTTATAGCTGTCATACCAGTCTGCACACCACTCCCATACATTACCGCTCATATCGTAAATACCCAATTCATTGGCTTTTTTAGTGCCAACAGTATGCGTTTTACTACCTGAATTTTCACTGTACCACGCCACTTCACCAATATTATCACTACCACTGTATTTTAAATTACGGCTTTTGCTGCCACCTCGTGCTGCGTATTCCCATTCAGCTTCTGTGGGCAGTCTGTATTTTTTACCAGTCTTGCTGCTTAACCACTGACAGTAAGCTGTTGCATCGTTCCAGCTAACATGAATAACAGGATGCTTATACTCGTCTTGTGGTCTAATTTTGCCCGTTTCATCACATTTCCAATTGACATTATTC
>JAYUQN010000833.1:0-2914 GCA_043756725.1 Saprospiraceae bacterium | reverse complement strand
TTGAAAAATTTTACTTTTAAAATTTACCCTTTTCTACATTACCGCTCCCGTAAAACTATTTTCTTTTTTATTTTCAACGCAAAAGTAAATATTGTGTTTCTCATTTTCATATTTATTTGAAAAAAGTTTTAAGTTTTCTCTGGTTTCAGATTTGACAACTTTTTATAAAGTTATCAAATCTATAAAACTACGGGGCAGGATTCGGTATTTCTGTATGAATGGCATTAATGTCTTTTAAAATTTCTGCCGATAATACCAATTCAGAGCTTTTGATATTTTCTTTCAACTGTCGCATAGAAGTCGCTCCTATTATATTAGTGGTCGTAAAATCTTGCTGCGTCACAAACGCTAAAGCCATTTGCGCTAAACTCAGTCCGTGTTTTTCAGCCAATGCTAAATATTTTTCGGTTGCATTCCATGATAAGGGGCTATTGTAGCGAGCAAGGTTTTTAAACTGATTGATGCGGTTATTAGGCGTATCTTCTTTTTTATGAAATTTACCAGATAACAAGCCAAAACCCATAGGAGAATACGCCAATAGACCACATTTTTCACGCAAAGCACATTCTGCCAAACCTATTTCAAATGTTCGATTCAATAAATTATAGGGGTTTTGAATGCTCACGGGTATAGGCAAATTGTGCTTTTCAGCCAAGCGAATAACGTGCATCAAACCCCACGGCGTTTCATTGGACACCCCAAAATGGCGTATTTTTCCTTCTTTCACCAAATCCCCCATTGTGTGTAAAACATCTAAAAAATCATCTTCCCACTTGTCATTGGGGTCAGTTGCATAGCCCAATTTACTGAAAAAATTAGTCGCTCGTTGGGGCCAGTGCAGTTGATAAATATCCACATAATCCGTTTTCAAGCGGCTCAAACTGCCTTCTAAAGCCGCATGAACCTGCATTTTAGAAAAATCAAGCTGATGATTGCGGATAAAACTCAACCCCGGATTGGGTCCTGTTATTTTGGTTGCCAAGATGATTTTTTTCCGCTTTTTCGACTTTTTGAACCACGTTCCAATGTACTTTTCAGTTAAACCATTGTTTTCAGGTCGAGCAGGTACAGCATATAATTCAGCGGTATCAAACATGTTGATACCTTGCTCAATGGCATAATCCATTTGTTCATGGGCTTCGGCTTCGGTATTTTGCTGTCCGAAAGTCATTGTACCTAAGCAAATTTTACTTACTTTAAGGTTGGTTCTGCCTAATTGTCTGTATTCCATTTTTAATTTTTAAAACCTAAACATAACTCATAACTCATAACTCATAACTCATAACTCATATATACCCTTGTAGCCAATAGACCGCATAGCCCACCCACTCTTTCATAAATTTTTCCCATTTTGAAAGCGCTTCACTATCGGGTATTATTGTACTAATGGTATCCCATTGCAAGCGGGTAGCCATAAAATGGGCAGGAAATGGGGTAAAATTTAACCCAACTTTTTTGAAACAACCGATGGAACGGCGCATGTGAAAGGCGGAGGTTATCAATAAAATTTTAGACTGCGCTAAGCCTTGTTTTTCTAACAATGTTTTAGATAAAACAGCATTCTCACGTGTATTATTTGATTGATTTTCAATTAAAATATCGCTTTCAGGCACGCCCAATTCTAATAAAATAGTTTTACTGATATCTGCTTCGTTCAATTTTTCACCGATTAACCTCCCGCTCCCACTTGTAATTAAAATTTTTTTCACAATGCCTTTTTTATATAAAAGCAAAGCATCTGTAAAACGATTGGCTGAACGGTTAAAATTATGACGGTCATAAACAGGATACACTTCAAAATCGGAATAACCGCCTAAAACAATACCCACATCAAATGTATCTTTCAAACTCGATATAGGCACTTCGGGATATTCCCAAGCATAATACACCCGATTCGATAAAAAAGGATTGGTCATTAATAAAACCATCCAAAAGACCCCCCTCAGTATTTTTGCCTTTTTTTCACTTTTTTTCGTGAAATAAGCCCATGCTAATAGCCCAACGAGCCAAACAATGGGTTGTATGATGAAAAAGAGTAATTTGGATAAAATAAAAAACATATAAAAAAAGTATTTATAATAAGGAAGGTGATATAGATAATTCTCCTGAAATCTACCACCACGGCGAGTTATACATCAATTGATCTACAAAATCGTTGTACACACTGGGGCGCAAAAGGACGATGAAAAGCATGCCATAAATAGCACCTGCAAAGTGGGCATCGTGACCAATATTATCCTGCGAATTTTTACTTGCCCATTGCTCATAAATGAGATAAGCAATGCCGCCTACAATGGCTCGAAACGGTAGTATAGCCCATAAGCTCAACTCTGCCCACGGGAAAAATAGTATAAATGTAAAAACAATAGCGGACACGGCTCCCGAAGCGCCAATGGCTGCATAATGCGGATTGTCTTTGTGCTTTCTGAAAGTGGGCAAATCTGCAAAGGCAATAGCCGTTAAATACATAGCTAAATACAGAAACATGCCCATGGAGCCAAATTCTCGAAGATATATTTTTTCAACCGTAGAGCCAAATTGCCATAAAACAAACATATTAATACCTAAGTGCATATAATCCGCATGTATAAAGCCCGAAGTGAACCAACGATAATATTGTTTTTGGCGAAACTCTGTATAAGGATGATGTTTCAGCTTTTCAAACAACTCCATATTGTTGAAAGCGGCAAGGGATACCAAGACGGTGAAAATAATGATAACGATTGTTACTGACATGAAGTGGTTGTTAATTTTAGATTATTCGGTGCAAAAGAAGTAAAAACTTTGGTAAGTTTTATAAAAAGTTTTCACACACAGGTCAATTTTTTAGATATTAATATTTAACTTGAATTAGGATTTGTAGGATTATAAGGATTTAATAGGATTTTAGATGTTGACATACGCGCTGTCAACA
>JAYUQN010000832.1:0-7818 GCA_043756725.1 Saprospiraceae bacterium | reverse complement strand
TCTTCTTTGATAGCAAAAGTACGCACTTTACTCCAATATGGGAACATGGCTTTTCCAAAACCCGGAGCAGTAGGCTGCCATTTGCCAAGACCCGAAGGCGGCGTGTAACCAGCAGGGCGGGCATCTGTATATTTGTCATGCCCTTCTTTGTCGGTAGCAGAATAATCCCAAACAGCGTTACCAACTTGCGTACCAAAATCTTTTGAGCGGCGGATAGTTTCCCCTTCAACAGCACTTGCAAAGCGGATATTGATGGTACTTTCTAAAGAAGCAATTTTGAAAATATCGCTTGACCGCACATTGGCAAAGAATTTTTTATACATCGTGGCATACACCGCATTGGTGACCGTGGGCCAGTGATATTCTTTACCCGCTTCGACAGTGGGAATACTAAGCCCAGAATAACGGGAAGCTAAAGATTGAAACTGGGGCATACCTGCTACATTGGCTTCATAAACACCCAAACCCACATAACCTGCCATACGGGCAGCAGGGCAAGGGCGATATACCTCAGCATAGCGTTCTATTTGAAGAAATAAATCTTGCCATTCTTGAACAACTTTAGAGTCATAATCTTTGACGGTTTTGAACTCAACTTGATTGAGTTCGGTGCCAGGGTCGCAGGCAGTGAAGGTCAGCATAAATAAGCCTGATGCTAAAATAGGTAGCAATAATTGTCTAAAAAACTTCATGGGACAGACGGATTTAATTTGTTCAATAATCGGATTGTTTTTAAAATGCTGGTAACTTCGGAAAACTCTGAAATAAACATTATGACACTACGTGTCAATATGAAATGCTTGGAATCCGTGGTTATTATAAACATTTTGACCCTACGAGTCATTTATTTTCTCCTAATTTCCGAGAGTTTTCTATGACTCGTAGAGTCAAAATGTTTATAATATTCACGATATTCAACTTTACACTTTGACACGTAGTGTCATAATGTTTATTTCAAAGTTTTCCGAAGTTACCAGAATATAATTCTAACTATAAATAATATATAACTCCTCTTTGGAAGTGGCTATTATTTTTAATGGGGTGAATTAAATAATGAATTAAAATTCTAATATAAAGTATGGATATTCAAATACGTTTTACTCAAATTAAGGATAAATTGAGTAAAACGACAATCTGTGTTCAAATTGTAATTTTGAATGAGTTTCCAATTAGAATGATATAATAATGGTGAGCTTTAAATCGTTGGTAGTGCAAAAGTAATGATTAGTGGCTATTCATGCAATACCTTTTTAAGATAATTTTTTATCTTTTATATATTTTATTGTGTCTTTTAGAAAAAAATACTGAGAAGGGAATATACCCCCCTCAGTATTTTACTTAAATTAGTATGAAAAAACGAAAAACTAAGCGCGTATAGCTTCAACAGGGTCCATACCAGCCGCTTGTCTTGCTGGAATAAAGCCTGCAACAACCCCCGAAATCGCCGCTACCAAAAACGTCACAAGCATATTTTTTATCGAAATATACATTTCAAAATCACTAACGGCTGACATTCCTTTCAAAGCCAACCACACCACCAACAAACCAACCAATCCTCCCGCCAAACATAACACAATGGACTCAATCAAAAACTCCAACATAATCACCCAGGGTTTAGCACCCAATGCTTTTTTGATGCCGATGATATTCGTCCGCTCTTTCACCGATACAAACATGATATTGGCTACACTAAAAACACCGACAAGCAAGGCAAAACCTCCTATCACCATACCCGCTATGCCCAAAGCCCCAAAAACGGCATTCAACGCATCGCCAAGCATCGTCATAGAGTTCAATGAAAAATTATCGCCTTCTCTTGGTTTCAAATAACGCGCTTTGCGAAGGGTGATGATGACATCGTCTTTCAGTTGTTGTTCTGAAATGCCATCTCCCGCTTTCACTTGCAAATTGCCGCCCCAATTGCTATTGGGTTTCACATTAACCATCGAGCGCACGTTTTCAAAACCCAACATGATACTATCGTCATAATTGTAAAATTTTAGCAAATCCTTTCCTGTCTGTTTCAAAACACCCACCACTATCATATTGCGTCCAAAATATTTCACTTCTTTGCCAATTGGGTCTTGGTCTCTAAACAATTCATTTGCCACGCGATAGCCGAGTAACACCCGATTAGCACCCGTCGAATATTCGTTGGGTGAAAAAAAGCGTCCTGAATCGTATTCTAAATTGTGAAAACTATCATAACTATCTGTAACCGCTATGGCAAAAGTGCGCTCTACATTATTGTTGCCATATTTTATGGTTTTCAAACCCGCAAAAAAGGAATAGGCCACGCTCTTTGCCGTTGTTAAATTATCAACCAATATGCGATAATCTTTAAACCCCGGGTTGGGGCGGCGCGCATATTTCCAGTAGTTATCGCCGGGGTCTTCATTCCACGGCATTTTTTGGATATAGATGACATCATTACCCAATTTGTTGAAACTTTGGCGGACATTATCCTCCAACGAATCCACCGCGCTTTTCACCGCAATAATGCAAAAAATGCCAATCATAATGCCCAACAGCGAGAGAAAACTGCGGAGCTTGTTTGCCATTAATTGTTGAAAAGCTTGTGCAAAACTTTCTTTTAAAACGTACATTATGAGTTATGAGTTATGAATTGTGAGTTATGAGTGGTGACATAGCCAACTTCTTGGATTAAATATATAAAAATACATCGTTGATTTATAAGACATTTCAAATATCGTTCAATCTTCTTTGAATAGTATTATTTTATAGATAAACAATGTATTTTAATATATTTAATCCAAAAAGGTGGCTATGTCACAACTCATAACTCACAATTCATAACTCATAATTCATAACTCATAATTCATAACTCATTAAGACGCTCTTTTCGCTTTATCCCAAACCACAGACTGTGTACCCGCTATCAATTTCATAAAACCTCGATAGACGGAATAGTTCATCATACAGAAATAATAAGGTATGAAAAACAGTTTTACTTTCATTTTGAAATGGTCAAAAAGCCAGCCTATCAACGAAAATAAATAAAAAGCGATTTCACACCCTAATATAGGTGTATAAATACCCCCCTCAGTATTACTGAGATAAATATTGAAAATTAAGATAAAAGGTAAGGCAACTGGCGCAAGTGTCCAGCGCAAAACACGATGAGAAATGTATTGAAAGCTCAACACACCATATTTTAGAGGGTTCAGTAGAGCACTTAAACGCCAAATGGCTTGCAAACCGCCCGCTGAAATCCTAATTTTACGTTTCAATTCTTCCTTCACATCTGCCGAATGGTTTTCAACCGCATAGGCTTGAGGTTCATAAATGACACGATAACCTTTTTGGGCAATCCGCAAAGTCATAACGAAATCTTCAATCAGCGTATCCGTTTCTACAGGTTGAAAAAGAGCGGTTCTGATTGAAAACAGCTCCCCCGCCGCACCTACAACGCTGTACAATTCCGAATCCCATTTTTTCAGCAGCGATTCATATTTCCAATAAAACCCCTCCCCTGCTCCACTGGCTTCGCCACTCATGCGCACCTGCTTTTCACCTGCCACCGCCCCCACCGAAGGGTCGGCATAGTGCCGCACGATATTAAGAACAGCTTTGGCATTAATATCGGTATTGGCGTCGGTGAAAATGACAATGGGCGTTCTCACATAAGGCATCACCCGTTCCACAGCAGCAATTTTGCCCCTTCTTTCGGGTTTGTGAAACAATTGAATATTTACCCCCCCCTCTCCTCCAAAGGGAGTCCTACGGACATAGGAGTCCATTCGGACAGTATTAGCGGCATTTTTAATCAAATCGGGTGTTTTATCAGTTGAGCCATCGGTCACAAATAAAAAGGTAATTTTATCTTTTGGATAATCTAAAGCCAAAGAGTTTTGGATTTTGTCCATTATCCATTGTTCTTCATTATAAGCAGCCACCATGAAAGTTACTTCTGGAAGGTCTATATTATCTAAAGCAAGAGAAGGCGTTTTTGGATTTTTGAAAAACCGTCTTTTGATTTTCAAAATGAGAAATAGAAGCAGACCATATCCAAAATAGCTGTAAAAAACACCGAGAAGAGAAAACCAAAAAAGAATTTTGATAGTAATAGCCATGAGTCATCGTTTTCTTTAGTATGTAAATGTAATGCAATATTCTTTGAAAGGAATGCCTTATACACAATATTGCTCATCAATTTATGAAGGTGCTATTGAAGTAGCACCTCAAGCGCTGCAAAAATAGTGTCATTTTTCAATTTGCTATAATCCTTAGGGATAAATATTTGAATAAAAATCATTTATACAAGAAGACTGCTATTTATTAAATAATTTTAATTCAAATACAATAAATTTAGTGACATAGAATTTTGCAAAAAATGTATTTTTTTGAGCAATTAACACAGCGAATTTATTGTATTCAAATTAAGATTTTATTAAATTCGATAAAAACAAAAATAAGTATATAAAGCTGATAATAAGCCTTTTACAGATAAAATTTTATATAATTTTTAGGATAAACAAAACAATTTCACATATTAAACATATTGAATACATTAATTTTTAATACCGATAAATGTATAACAGATAATTATAAACTGTAAATAAATGTGACAGGAATTCGGTTTTTTTTTTTGACAAGTTGTTAAAACTGCCTATATTTGCACTTAAGATTACGATGAGCCTGATTCTCAAAACCGATTAAAGTCACTCTTAAATTTTTAAACATACTTAGCAAACCCGATTGAAATATTTTAGAAACTAAATATCCTAATGAACTGGTCTTTTTCATTTCAAAATTTCTCCCCGCGGTGTATCATCAAGAAATGAAACGGCTCGTTAAAACTGAGCACTGATTTTGACAAATATTTAAGCTCCCCAAGAGTTTAATGTATTTTGTCGTTGTCAAAACTCTGTGAGAATAAACTATTATGAACAGGCGATGAATACACAAAAAGCAAACATTCTCATTGTAGATGACCATGAAGCCGTTCGGTTTCTTCTGGGTCTCACGCTTAGAAAGCAATTTGAAGTCGTCACCAAACGAGACGGCTTAGAAGGCTTGGCATGGCTTGCTGCTGGCAACATCCCAGACCTTATTATGCTGGATATGCAAATGCCCCGGTTAAATGGCATTGACTTCCTAAAACAAGTGCGCTCAAGCGGTATGTTTCGCAACATTCCCGTTCTCCTCGTTTCTGCTAACGAAAATGAAGAAGATATTGCTTTGTCTTTTGGATTGGGTATCGTGGATTTTATCCGAAAACCCTTCAATCCCATTTCATTAAAAGAAAAAGTATTCCATGCCATTAATCATAAAAGATTTATTTACAATTGACAAATTACAATGGACAATGGACAATGGACAATTTGCAAATTACAATGAATAATTAATCGATTTTCAATCTATTGTCCATTGTCATTTGTCCATTGCAAATAAATTTATAAACAATATTTCGAAACTTATAATCATTAACCAAAACAAGCCGCGCGTACTATGACCCATACTTTACCAACGTTAGCGTTACGCAAAACGAAAGAGCTATTTTTTCTGAATGTCTCGTATTTTTCTTCGACATTCTCCCCTTCGGGCACTCAATACCTTGTAAAAAAAGTAAATGGAAGCGATGCCAACAAGCAGCTACTCCAATTGCAATGTATTGCTAAAGCCGAAGATACGCCTTATGCGATAATAGCTGATTATAAAATTTTGGCAACCAACAATTTTGCTTTTGTCAAAATTTTTCGTGGCAATATCTTCACCGAAAATATTCCACTCATCGCTATTGCAGATGAGCATGACCATGTTGATAGCCGAATTTTGAAATTGGGTATCGACGATTGCTATATTCAACCCGTTGATTTTCAAGATATTTGCGACAGGATTGAGTTTTTGCACCATCATAGAGTTGAAATTTCGGAATTGGAGGAAAACAACGTTATTGAAGAAAAACCACGCTTGAATATATCATTTTTCAAACGGCTCGTAGATATTTTCATCGCCACTGTATGTATCATCATGCTCAGTCCTATCCTCATTCTGACCGCGCTCTTAATTCGGTTGGAATCGAAAGGTGCGATTATTTATCGTTCAAAAAGAAGTGGAAGAGGCTATGAAATTTTCGATTTTTTCAAATTTCGCTCAATGTATGCCGATGCAGATAAACGTTTACAAGAAATTCAACATTTGAATCAATATGGCGACGAAAACGCCACGTTTGTAAAAGTGAAAAATGACCCACGCATTACCAAAGTGGGGCGCATTATTCGCAAAACCAGTATTGACGAGTTGCCTCAATTGTTTAATGTCCTTCGCGGTGATATGTCTATCGTGGGCAATCGCCCTTTGCCGCTTTACGAAGCCGAATGTTTGACCAAAGAAGATTGGGCTTACCGCTTTATGGCTCCTGCTGGCATTACGGGCTTATGGCAAGTTTCTAAACGCGGTCATGATAATATGTCCGTTGAAGAACGTATCAATTTGGATGTTACTTACGCCAAAGAACATTCTTTCTGGTACGATATGAAAATATTATTAAGAACCCCTTTTGCTTTGATACAAAAGGAAAACGTTTAGTCATAGGAAAAATCGGTGACTAAACCAAGACGGTAGGGCGGCAAGTCACAAACTTGTCGCTTTTTTTTTCGTGGCACGGACTTTAGTCCGTGCCACGAGCTACATCGGAATAACACTTTTAAGTTATTGTCTATCATCATTTTATCTCGTAATTTTGCAAAAAAAATAAAACATACACTTTGAGAAACCGACCGCTCATATCCATCATCACCGTCAATTTCAATGGTCTCGACATGACCCTTGACCTCTTAAAATCTATTGACAATCAATCTTTTAAAGATATTGAAATATTCGTAGTGGACAATGCGTCCAAAGAAGACACCTCCCTATATCTCGCTAAAAACTACCCAAACGTGCAATGTTTGCGCGCTGAAAAAAATTTGGGCTTTGCAGGCGGCAACAATTTAGCCGTTAAAAAAGCAACAGGTGATTTTCTGTTTTTTATTAATAATGATACTGAAATTAAGGAAGGCACACTTCAAACGCTCTTGAATCTTTTTGAAAAACATCCTAAAATAGGCATTGTCTCCCCATTGATTTGCTATTTCAACGAATCAAAAGATAAAGATTTAATTCAATATGCAGGCACAACACCCGTTCATCCTATAACCGCTCGCAATAAAACCCTCGGTGAAAAAGAATGGAACACAGGGCAATTCAAAACCGCCCAACCAACAGCTTATGCACACGGTGCAGCCATGATGATAAAACGAGAAGTGATTGAAAACGTCGGCGTTATGTTTGAAGATTTTTTCTTATATTATGAAGAACTCGATTGGTGTGAGCGCATTCGCAAAGCCGGCTATGAGATTTGGATAGAACCCAATGCCCGCATTGACCATAAAGAATCGGCGTCGGTTCAGAAAATTTCGGGCTTAAAAACCTACTATCTCAACCGCAACCGCATCTATTTTATGCGCCGCAATTATGGCGGTTTCAACCTCTTTCTTTTCAGCCTGTTTTTAATTTTCATCACCCTCCCAAAAAATATTTTGATGTTTTTACTGAGGGGGGAGTTTTCACAAGCTAAAATCTTTTTGAAAGCGGTTTGGTGGAATGTAACGGATTGGTTTTCAAAAGTTTATAATTGTATAAGATTAACAAAATCTTAGAGGTTTCGTAAATCTGCACTTTCAAGCGTGGGTAGATTATAATTTACTTAGTAACGCTTAAAAAATAACATCGCTTTTTGTCATTCTGAGCGCAGCGAAAGAATCTGAATGTAAAATATTGAAAATAAATATTTTACATTCAGATTCTTTCGCT
>JAYUQN010000831.1:0-2917 GCA_043756725.1 Saprospiraceae bacterium | reverse complement strand
AGCATTTGTGTTGGTTACAAAAAACTCACCGCTTGTCATAACCGTTATCGAAGAGGCAGAGGGATTTGAGCCTGTATTCCACATTCCCCCAACATTTCCTGACAAGGTAACGCTACCACCTGCGCAAAAAGTTGTGGGTTGTCCCCCTGCAGTAATGACAGAAGCAACGGGTGGTCTGGCAACTGTCACAATATTATTATCTAAGGAAATAGCGCCCGTGCGCGAAAGTGCTCTACCTTCAAGGGTAGCATTATTGGCTAAGGAAATAGCACCATTAACAAGGGCAGTGCCTCTAAAAATGGCAGAACCCGCTAAAGCAAAAGCACCATTTACTTGAAAAAAGACATTGCATGCAGAAGCGCCATTGCGAAGCGTAATGCTTGCAGCTTGATTAGCATCGAAGCGTCCATTTATTTTAAAAATAAATAAAGAATTGGCATTACCCTGCCCGTCTAAAATCAAGTTGCCATTTAAGACAGAAGCTGCCCCTAAGCAGTAAACATTGGGTAAAAGAACTTGACCGTTGCCTAAAGTGGTTCCTATGACAAGCCCGCAAGTGACTGTGCTCAGACTGCCATAAGCCAATTCTACATCGGCGGCGGCTTGTGCGGAAACGGCATTTGCTACGTGCCTTTGTCCGATTAATACACCGGGCGGAAAGCCAGCAAATGCCCCTACATTGGTTCCTACATCACCCGTTACGAGCGTGGATGCGCCCGCAACGTTAAAGGCTCCAGCTGCGGTAAATAAGGCAAAACTGGAAGCTGTGCCTAAGTTTGGAGCCTGTCCGAAATGGACATAAGGCATTAAAAACAGCAAAAAAGCTGTTAAAAAGTTTGGTAGTTTACTTTTCATGTTAAAAAAAAATTAAATGGTGAAAGATTTTTTAATGGGATAAAAAGGTTTAACACCTTTAGCTTTCTTCGAGCATGTATGTACGGGATTTAAAAAAAAATAGGTTTTGTTTGGAAAGGAAAAAGAGGGAGGTCAAATTTTCTATACATTTTTTGCCAATATCATGTTAGATAAAACATGTATATTAATTTTAACAATGCAAAGGTGAGGGGTTTCTGGCAGTGAACCGTTACACTATTCTGAGAAAGAGTTACACATTTCACACATTTTCGTAGAGACGTTGCAGTGCAACCGACATTTCCCACACTTATTTTAAAAATAAAAAAAATCGCTTTTACACAGAGCTGGTAAAAGCGATTCACAATTTTCACTACAAAACATTAGAACCTGTAACCTAAAGAGATTTGACCGACAGCGTTTTTACCGCTTCCTAAGAAGGGTCTGGCACTGTCTTTTGTCACATCAACAAAACCTTGGTTATATCTTAGACCTATCATCATTTTATTGAAATTATAGCTCAAGCCGGCTGTCAAACCAGCATCTATTTTTTTATACGCATCCACCACTATTTTACTATCCGTATACACCTTATAATCGGGTTTAGATATTAAAAAGGATGCAAAGGGACCCACTTGTATGTCTATCGAACCCAACTTGAAAGCCACAGGCAACAGCAAATCAAGATAATTCATATTCAGAGATTGCTTTTCTGTCAGCGGTTTAAAATTTGTTCCTTTAACAGAATAGCTTAATTCGGGTTGGATGGACATAAAATCCGTGATAACGGGTACGTCTCCAAAAAGACCGACGTGAAAGCCGAATCGTTCGCTTCTGTTAGGCAAATTGTCATACGATATATTGGCAGCGTTTAAACCTGCTCGGATACCAAATCTATTTTGAGCTTGTGATAGATAAGGCATCAACATCATAAACACTACAGCCACTAAGCCTACACTTTTCAAATATGCAGTTTTCATAGAATTTTAAATTTAGATTGTTAAAAAAAATGTATGAAATATGAAATATGAAGTATGAAATATGAGGTATGAAGTATGAAATATGAGGTATGAAGTATGAAGTATGAGGTATGAGGTATAAAGCGTGAAATACCTCATATTTCATACTTCATACCTCATATTTCATCCTTCATACCTCATATTTCATATTTCATTTTTTAAGTTCATTGAACAAATCATTTTTAAACCGCAAGGCATATTTTTCAACATGGCTTTTATAATCCAATTCCATATTTTTATACGCACCGCGTTTTACTTCACTGTACCAACCAGAGCCAAATTTGGCATCGGTTGTTACCCGAATTTGATAGCCTGTGACGGTAGCGGTGTAACGAATGTGTATATCGAGCATTTCCCGTTTGGTGCAGTTTTTACAGGTGGCGCAAGCGGGTTCTAAAACGCTGCACCACCACGGGTTTGTGTCATCGGTCAATACCTCTTTGCACAAGTCGGTGACGGTGAACCACAATTCTTCTTGGGTGTCATTCCACTCCACTTTGGGCTTGCGAAATTCACAGGGTTGCTGCGTATAGCGGGTTTGAATGTAGTTTTTGATACGTTGAAACACAGCCTCTTTACTCGTTTGGCGACTAAAATCACCTTTTGATACCGTTCTTAGGTTTGCCAAATTTGCTGTTTCAACCATAAATTCTTGAATTTGCGTTTTGCAATTGTCGCTATCCACAATTACGTGTCCATTATCGTATTTAATGCTGCGCCTAAAACAGACATACAAATCTTTTTTGGTATCGTAACTGTTGAACAACTGTACGTAACCCTGCGTGGGTTTGATTTCCATAAAATACACCATTTTGTAAAACAACTCTTCTTCTAATGTCACACCTCTATCTTGCTTCTCAAAATCGCGTTTGAGCGCACTCCACAACACGGCGACAGAATCGCCATGTGTGGTATAAAAACCCAAATCCAAAGAAAGGGCTTGTTCTGTCACACGCACCGTTTCTACACGCAACACCTTACCCAAACCCGATGCTTTGAGCCATTTATCATACTCCAAAGATTTTTCGACAAAGAAGTTTTTGTCG
>JAYUQN010000830.1:0-2921 GCA_043756725.1 Saprospiraceae bacterium | reverse complement strand
CTTTTTTCTCTTGGGCATCGGTGGTTGAAAGCCATTGATTGAGGGCAATATTCATGCGGAATTTATCAAAAGCTGCCGAGTCTTTGGGGGGTGGATTTTTCTGCAATTCTATGGCTAATGCACTCCGCAAGCGGTTGAGCAAAGGCGCATCGTTTTTTTCAAGCCAATTGAGTAAGGCTGTACGGGTTTCATTGGGCATTTCACCTTTTACAAACCATGATAGGCGACAAATTTGAGTCAAAGAGTCAAAATTACTGAGGGGGGTAGTGGATGTCGGATTTGGGATGCCAGATTTCGGATTACTGCCCTCCGAAATTCCATATTCTACATCCGACATCTGTTGCCCCAACCAAAGCGTCAAATCCCAATGCAAAGTCGGATAAATGGCACAAGCCGCTATCCACCGCACTATATCCCGTTCAAAAAAGAGTTGCAAAACGGGCAAAGGGTCGGTGTCATCGGGGAGGATGGGAGCTTGTGGGGCATCGTCAATTTTATCCTGCCAACCCTCATAATGGGCATCTGCCCCAGCGTCCACTTCTTCTACCCAAAAACCAAGACTTTGGAGCGTGGCGGGTAAGGTGGTGAAAAGAGTGGACAATTGGCGTTCATCATAACCCCACGATTTCAAGGGTTTTGGTGAAAACAAAGCCCGCTCTTTCCATTGGTTAAAAACAGTTGTCCAAGCTGCTGCCTTGCCACTCATAGGACTGAGCAATTGCGCCCCTGTTCCAACAATTAATAAGCGGGATTGATAATACCGTTGTTGCAAATCGGCAATAGAAATGCCATTCGGAAAGTCTTCATTGTAGCACACCCGCACATCGCTGTCAAAAAAGTAGCGGGCTATCTCCACCTCCTGCGCTTTAAACGATTCATACAAAGCATCAAACAATTTCGCCCGATGGTTTCTAACCGATTGACGGTCAATGAGTAAGAGATAATCCGTTGGGCTTGTCAGTTGTTTGTATTTGAAAACAGGCATACCGCCTTGCTCCACCGTGGCATTGATGGTGCGCTCAACGTCCATCCGCATCGTATCGGTTTGCGAACGTTGTCGCAGCTTATGGGTCACACTGTCAAGGTGAGTGCCCATCAAAACAGGCTCGATGCCTTCAATATTGATGTTCCAGATATAGGGTGGCTTGTCATTGGGGTCTTGTTGGGCTACGAGTTTGCGGCGTTTCCAAGCCCGATACCGCCAAATAGCGAGCAATAAGGTTGTTAAAACAAGGGCTAAAAGCCAACGCAACCAAGCCCAATTGTTTGAAAGCCACTGTTGGGAGGGTGAAATATCAATATCGTAATCGTCTAAATGGTTGGGGAAGGGATAGGGTTTGTTTTCAACGAAATAATTGACCTCCTCCGTATTTTGCGGTTTTTCAATGACTTTTACGTTGTCATTGGGGTTGTTATTTGGATTTATTTCAACTTTAGGCGGTGTTACTATGGGTGGATTGAGCTTTTTATATAAAAAATAACCACCAATACACAATGCCATCAAAATAACACCCACCGTCAAAACTTTGCCAAAGTTGAAAACTTTGATGTTCGACGTAAAGTTACGGCAATAAAAACGACACTAAGTTTGCTCTAATTTGTCGTATGTTTGTTCATTGAAATACGGATAAAAAAACAAAAGAAATGGGACAAGCATATTCTTTAGCCAAACGCGAAGCGATAATCAGTCAACGTCAGACAGGTATAAGTATGACAGAGATAAGTGAAACGCTGAAAGTCTCCTACAGCAGTGTTAGGGAGCTCTGTAAACGTTACAGCAAAAGCCCGAAAACGGAAGCGGGCTTAAAATCGGTCTTGACACCGCACTATTCAAATTGTGGTCCACAGACAGAGAAATGGTCACCCGAAGTAGTAGATGCAGTGTTATTATTAAAAACAGAACATCTTCGTTGGGGTGCACCCCGCCTTTTGGTTGACTTAGAATGCCAAATGCCCAATTCACCTCTACCTTCTATACGCACTGTAGAAAGGTGGTTTAGAAAAAACAATTTAGGCAAACCGCCGCGCCAAACACGCGAGCCCGCAATTGGTCGCGCTCGAGGGGTACACAATATCTGGGAAGTGGACGCCAAAGAGAACCTTGTTTTGTTAGATGGTCAAGAAGCGTGTTACTTAACGACGGTAGATGAAAAGAGTGGTGCTTTGTTAGCATCGCCCGTTTTCCCCCTATAAACGTATCTCGCAAGTTCCAGTAATAGAAATACGTGATAGCTTTGTAAAAATGTTTGAAAAATGGGGACAACCAGGTAGTATCCGCGTGGATAATGGCGAACCTATGGGTTCACCGAGCACCGATACAACGCCCGTCTTGCCTTTGTGGTGTATTGCCCAAGATATAGACATGATATGGAATAAGCCACATACGCCGCAACTTAATGGTGTTGTTGAGCATATGCAAGACACCACTCAAAGATGGGCAGAAATTGATAAGGCACTCAATATCAATGACTTGCAGGAAAGATTGGATAGGGAAGCCATTGTCCAACGTGAATTGTTCAAAGTGTCACGCTTAGGCAGTAAAACAAGATTCGAAGCTTATCCAGAGCTGATAACAAGACAAAGACCTTGGCTACCAAACGCCGAGAATCATTTTGATATACAGAGAGTTCATAATTTCATTGAAAAGAAAACATACTCTCGTAAAGTGTCGTCGGCAGGACAAATAAATATTTTTTCTTATAAGTTAAGTGTTGGAAATAAATATGTTGGGCAATATGTTCAAGTAAAACTTGATGCAAAAAGCCTGCAATGGAATATTTATCACAACTACGAAGTGATTAAGACAAAACCCTGCTTAATATTCACTAAACAAAATATTGAAAATTTATCCGTAATGTCAAAGAACAATTATGATGGAACTTAGTGTCGTTTTTATTGCCGTAACTTTACGTCGAACATCA
>JAYUQN010000829.1:0-2922 GCA_043756725.1 Saprospiraceae bacterium | reverse complement strand
TGTTGCTGTAATTTTTTGTGTGCAAAAGGGCATTTTTTTCAATAACCTTGTTAAAATGAACCACGTAGAGACGTTGCACTGCAACGTCTCTACAATTGCCCACGAAAAATTACAGCAACTAATCATTTACCAAAATTCTGAAATCATAAATCGTAAATCGCAATATGTCTGTTTTAGTCAATAAAAAATCGCGCATCATTGTGCAAGGCTTTACTGGAAAGGAAGGTACCTTTCACGCCGAGCAAATGTTAGCTTATCAAACCAACGTTGTTGGTGGTGTTACACCCGGCAAAGGCGGCACAATGCACCTCGACCGCCCCGTTTTTAATACCGTTAAAGACGCTGTTTCAAAAGCGAAAGCGGACACAAGTATCATTTTTGTACCCCCAAAATTTGCCGCCGATGCCATCATGGAAGCCGCAGAAGCAGGTATCAAAGTCATAATCTGTATTACTGAGGGGATACCGATTCAAGATATGATGATGGTGAAAGCCTATATCGCCGATAAAAACTGCCGCTTAATTGGGCCCAACTGCCCGGGTGTTATTACACCCGATGAAGCAAAAGTAGGTATTATGCCCGGGTTTGTTTTCAAAAAAGGCAGAATTGGCATTGTGTCAAAATCTGGAACATTGACTTATGAAGCAGCAGACCAAGTGGTGCGCGCAGGCATGGGTGTTTCAACAGCTATCGGTATCGGTGGTGACCCTATCATTGGCACAACGACCAAAGAAGCCGTAGAAATGTTGATGCGCGATAAAGAGACGGATGCCATTGTTATCATCGGTGAAATCGGTGGAGGCATGGAAGCCGAAGCAGCGCGTTGGATTAGAAAAACAGGAAATAAAAAACCTGTTGTCGGTTTCATAGCAGGGCAAACAGCTCCTAAAGGGCGTAAAATGGGTCATGCAGGAGCCATTGTTGGCAGTGCAGAAGATACCGCCGAAGCGAAAATGCGCATATTAGCCGAGTGTGGCATTCATGTTGTGAGTTCTCCTGCCGATATTGGCGCAACGATGAAAGCGGTTTTAGACAAAGCCTAATGACCACTTTGAAAATGGTATAGTCTTTAAAAGTTTTAATACAACATAGCTTAAGTCATCAATAATTTTATAACAAATGACTAACACCGTCATTTATGGCGGTGATCTGAAGATTAATACGTCTTTAGGCTTTAGCTGCTCAACTCTTTGTTTAAAAAGTTGAGTGGCTAAAGCCTTTTTTTATTTTAGACATAACACTACCGACATATTTGTGTGCAATAGGGTATTTTGTTTCAATAATCTTGTTAAAATGAACCACGTAGAGACGTTGCAGTGCAACGTCTCTACATTTGCACACGAAAAATTACAGCAACTTATTTTTTACTTCGTCCCTAAGTTACTTTTTTAGCACGATTCCGACTTTTTACCTATTTTTGTACAAATTATTAAAATAACGATTTTACAATAAATCCAATAAAAACTATGAGAGTTTTGACGCTTTTCCTCCTAATTTTGCTTAGTAATGCGGTTCAAGCCCAACAGAGCCGATACAATTTCAATCAACCCAAAATGGGTTCGCCTTTCAAAATAATTGCTTTTGGTGAAGACCCTAAGGCAGTTGCTGCCGCTGTGGATAAAGCCTATAAACGTGTGGACACGCTCAATGCCATTTTCAGCGATTATGCCGAAACGAGTGAAATTTCAGTTTTAACTAAAAACTATAAAAAGGGCGAATGGCTAAATGTTTCACCTGAATTGTTGAAGATATTGAAAATTTCACGCAAAGCCGCACAGGAAAGCGATGGGGCTTATGATATCACCGTCGGTAATATTGTGAAACAATGGCGTAGAGTACGCAAAGAAAAACGCCTACCGCATGCCGACTCCCTTAAAACGGCTTTAGCTAAAACGGGTTTTCAATATCTTGAAATTCATGAAAAAGAGCCTAAAATTCGCTTCCATACTGAGGGGGTGCTTTTAGATTTTGGGGGCATTATAAAAGGTTATGCCGCCCAAGAAGTTGTACGCATATTGACCGAAACAGGCTTTCCTTCTTGCTTGGCTGATGCTGGCGGTGATATTGCTTTTGGCAATCACCCTCCTAATGGTGAACGATGGTCTATTGGCGTGAGTATGCCCTATGCGGAAAACCAATTGTATGACCGCTTATTCTCTTTTGAAAACCATGCCGTTGCTACTTCTGGCGATATGTATAATTTTGTTGAAATTGATAGCCTACGATATTCCCATATCGTCAATCCCAAAACAGGGATGGGTGTTACGCATCAACGCAATGTCACTGTCTTTGCCCAAGATGGGGCAACCGCCGATTGGTTAGCCACCGCTTGCAGCGTTTTAACGCCCGATGAAGCCTTAAAATTGATAAAAAACTATCCCGAAGCCGCTTTGTTAATTGTAGAAAAACAAAGTGAAAAAATAAAAATGTGGCAAAGTGATGGTTTGTATCGGTATTTTGCACCATTTTAGCGGTTTAAATAGAATTAGGATGCTAAGGATTTTAAAAGATGCTAAAGACGTAAGAGTCCCTAAATCCTTAGCAATCTTTTAAAATCTTTAGCATCCTAATTCAAATAAAAAAAGCCATCATGCAAACCTTAATAAAAATCATCCTTTTCTTTAGTTTCACAAGTAACCTTGCAGCTCAGCAAGACTTCAAACCCTACGAGCAAACGGTTGAAGGCACAGTCATTTCAATAAAAATGATGCCTATACCCGCAGGGAGTTTCACGATGGGCAGCCCTGATAAAGAAAAAGGGCATGAAGCAGATGAATCACCTGTGAAAAAAGTATCCATAGACAGTTTTTGGATGGCGGCTTATGAATTGTCGTTTGATATATATTCTTATTTCATGGATGAAGAAAAAGACCCTTTGCCCAAACCCGATGCCATTTCACGCCCAAGCCCACCTTATATTGA
>JAYUQN010000828.1:0-7840 GCA_043756725.1 Saprospiraceae bacterium | reverse complement strand
CAGCAGGCGATAATGTCTATCAAGATATTGCTTTACAGTTGGGTAATAAAGTAGTGTTTGACCAAACTGCAGGTGTTATTGGCTACGGTGGGTTAAATGTTGATGGAGATATTAACTTGTTCAATCAAAAAATTCACCGCCAATTGTTAGAGGAAAGCCTTACTTCGCTTCAATTTTTAGATAAAATAGCCACGAAAAGCACAGCAACAAGCCATTTTTGGTACAATGAGTTTACACACCGCATTGACGATGAAACGGGACCCTTTACGTTTGATATGTTCAAAAACCATGTTCAACGCGCCGCCAATACTTGGGGAAAAACGGGTGCCGACCGTATGTGGATGGCGCCACTCCAAGAAGTATTTGAATATTTGGTTCTGCGCCAGACGGTGAAATTTTCAACACAAATAGTCGGTAAAACAGTTGAAATTACCTTCGATATGGCACAAGTACCCACTTGGCTACGCCGTAAACCCTTAACCTTAATAGTCAATTCAACCATCAATTTCAGCCGAGTAGATGTGCCACAAACCGTGAATAGAACATTTAAAGGCACGGGCGCTTCCAAAATTATCAACTTAGATTTTACAAATTTCACAGGCTCAACTCCTACAAAAGACCTAAGCACCCCCTCAGTATTTCACCTCTTTCCAAACCCAACAGGTGATGTTTTGACAATAGAACCGCTTTTTGAAATGATTGAAAATATTGAAATAACCATTTCAGATGCTCTTGGAAAAACTGTCAAAACGGCTATTTTCAAAGAAAAAACCTACAATTTGGATGTAAAAAACCTCCCAACTGGGCTGTATTTTATTTCATTGAAACAAGACAAAAAAATATATACAGACAAGTTTTTTAAAAAATAAAGACCAAATAACAAATGACAATGGACAAATGACAATCTTCAATCGCTTCACATTGTCCATTGTCCATTGTCCATTTTCATTTGTTATTTGTCCATTGTTTTAAAACTTCGGACAATCGCTTCCTCCTTTTTGAAACAAACGATTGGATGCTCTTTTACCACCGCCAAAAGCTTTCGTTAGAGTGAGTCCCGTAAAAAGGTACATATCGTTTTTATCAGGATTCGCTATTTTTGAAATGCCATCCAAATAGTCTGTAAAAACGGTTCGAAAACCTCCTTCAAGAGACAAATAGAAATTGTTGTTCAAACTGTATTTCACGCCCAAACCAATGGGAATAGCCGCCGTTACTTTCTTGTAATTGGCTTTAGCATCCGCATTAATATCGGTTAAAATAAAAGAATTTGGCTCATTAAAGTCCATGGTTGGGTTGAAAAAAGTGGCACCAACACCCCCAAATACGAAGAAAGTTGTTCTGTTTTTCTGAATCAATTCCCATTCAAGCAAGCCTGCCAATTCTGTCATTTGGGTTTTAAAAGCAAACCCACGCTCTTGTCGCCACGCCTCAGAATGATTTTTTTCAGAACCCGATAATTTGCCCGTTATAACATGCCCCCTCAGTAAAAAGCGGTTAGATAAGCGGTATTTGGCAACAAGCCCTATGCCCAATTGCAGGGTTGAAGATACATTTTGGGGTTCAATGTCAACGTCACCATTATAGCCATTGACGCCTAATGTAAGCCCAATTTCAAAATTCTGTGCTAATGCAGCATTTGAAACGATGATAAAAGAAAAGAAGAAAATGAGAAATTTTGGCATGATTCGTCCATTATTTTGTTATAAAATAGCATTAATAACTTAAAATGTAGAGTAGGAATCATGAAAAAGTAGGAATATTTGTGGCGTTTTCATAGCCTGTTAAATTAAATCGGTTTGCTTTTCAATTTAATAATTGAAAATTAAGACTTTTATAACGTCTGGATTTTAATAAAATTGTGATAAGTATTTATACTTTTGAGCGGTGGGGGGCAAATTCCAGAAAAAACAAAAATGGGTTTTAAATTTTTTTTTCAAAAAAAATTTAAAACCGACCCATTCTATTCGTTTTGCATTTGCACAAAACCTCCCACTCAAAAGTATAAATACTTAAATCACTGAATGGCATAACGTTCCTTTTCAATCGTCATAAACCGCATATCAGGATGCTGTTTTAGCCAATCGGCAATACCTTCGGGCGTCAGATATTGTTTTGCTGTGCCATTGTCAAAAGCAACAAGGATGCGTTTGCTATCTTTTGAAATAGCCGTTGAAAAAGTCGGCTTTTCTTCACGCTCATGTATTTGCTGATAGGTGGTTATGCGGTGGTTATCAGCTGTCCACAATTCAATAGCATCGGAGGACATAACCAACAGATATTTCCCTTCGTTCATAAATTGTGCAGTGGCAAATTTTCCACCAAAGAGTTTTTGATAGAGCGGTTTGCCGTCTGTGGAAACAATAGCGGAATGATTTTCACCATCCAAAGTCAATATTTTTTTACCATCAGGAAAAAACGTAGCAGAATGGATATAGCTTTTTTCTCCCCCCAATTGACGCAATAAGTTACCACTTTGATAATCTCTCAGTTTTACAAAACCATCGTTGCCCCCTGTCAAAATCGTTTTGCCATTGGGTGAAAATTCTACGGAAATATTGCGTTCATTGTCTATGATATTGCGAACAAGGATACCGTCAAGCGTCCATTCGGATAGCTTATTATCCCGTGAAAGGGTCAAAATATTTTTACTATTCGGGGTAAAAATAGCCTCTAATATCTCGTCTTTGTGGGATATTGTTGCACTTTGCAAATCACCATTGCTGTTCCAAATGCCTACTTTTTTACCGCTATACATTAAAAAGTGCGCCCCATCAGGCGCAAAATGCACCCCTTTGGGTTGTTCATCAAAAGCTAATTTTTTAACAATTTGACCCAAGCTGTCAAATATAACTGCTTCACCACTATAGGGATAAGCTACTGTCCACTGCGCTGTTGGTGAAAAAGCGACCCCCTCAGTATAAAACTCATAAAATGTCTTTTGTAATTGTCCATCAGCACTAAACCATTTCATGGGCGACATTTGCCCTGTGGTTACGATGCGTCGATTGTCGGGTGTGAAATAAACAGCAGCAGAAGCCCCCACGGTTTGGTCGTTGACAATACCGACAAGAGATGCCAATTGTGTGGCATTGTTTTTCCATATTTTTACATAACCATCGTAGGAATAAGTAACACCAACAAAATTGCGGTCTGTAATTTCCACGCCCTGTGGTGGGGTAGGGTGTGTCATAACTGCCAAAATTGAGCCGCCTATATTGCGTAAACAAACTTCATTGCTACCTTCGCCAACTGTCCAGACGTAGGAGCCGTTGAAAAAACCTGCTTTTTCTACATTTGCAGTGGGTTTAAAAATCATGCTGCGTAAAAAATCGGAGGGTTCAAAGCTGCGCATATTGTCCATTTGTTGCAACATTTTCATAGATTTGGCTTTTTCACGCGCATTGCCGCCAAAAAAATCAAAATATTGATGAATACGGCTTACACAAGTGTAGGTAAAATCATCTTCGTTGACATATAAAAGATTGTCACCTTCTTTTGAAAAAGAAATATTTCCAATTCTACCATTGATAACCAGAGGCAGTGGTCTAACAATCGGTTTGTGTTGCTTGCGCGACCATGTTTCAATGCCTTCTGAGCCGAATAAAAGAATCGAATCCTGATTCCAAAAACAAGCTGCTTGCAGGTTTGTCAAATGGGTGATGCTAAATTCCGTTTCATTTTCATTCAAACTCCAAATAACCGCGTTTCCGTTTTCATCTGTTGAAAGAATGTGGATACTATCTTTTGAAATTTCAACCGATTTCACAAAGCCTGTGTGTTTACCAATATCTTTCAAAAATTGCCCCTGTGTATTCCACATTTTAATAAAACCATCATTCGCCCAAGTAAAGAGAGTATCGGTATTGAAAAAACTTGCCCCTCTAATATAAGCTGAATGCCCCCTCAGTAAAACGGCTTCGGTGCCATCAAAACGGCTAATTTGTAGAATGCTATCGCTTTTTAATGTTAAAATCTTGGTATTATCGGGTGAAAAAACAGGTTTGAACGTGGTATCGCAGCCTAAAACGCTCCCCCTCAGTATCGTTTCTTCTGAAACGTCAAAAACTTTCACCGTTGAATCTGATTCCGTTAAAGCCAGTAAAGACCCTTCGGTATTGAGTGTAGCATTGAGTACAGCCGATTTTTCTTGAAAAGTAGCAGTGGCAAGCGGTGTCAATAAATTGTCGAAAGAGCGGTGAAAAATGCGACTTTGAATGTCCTTAGCAATATTGTTATAAGGGTCACGCACGAGGGATTCATGCGCCAAATTGAAAGCATCATTGAAATTGTAGGCAGATAGCTGTTGTTGTGCCAACAAAGCCAAACGCCCCGCCTCAGCAATCCGTTGTTGTTGCGCCGATTTGTACCATTGCCAAGCTGCAAAAGCACCCATAATAGCCAAAGTGGCAATAATGCTCAAAGTGATGATAAATTTACGTTTTTGGGCTGCAGCAAGGGCTTTTTCACTTTTTTCAACAAAATCCTTTTCCTCATTCGACAAGTTCAAGGCTTGGCGAAAAGGGCGCACTTCCTCGAGTTGCTCTTGGGTCATTAAGGCTTGGCGTTTGAGGTAGAGTTCGTAATGGGTTTTCACCAATTGCTCTACTTTGCGGCGGGCTTTCATGTCCACTGTGGCTTTCTCGAAGACTTGCTTAGCTATGGCGTCGTGATTGAGTTCGTATTTCATTCCTAAATTTATTCACTTTTGATTTCATTGAAGTTTTACAAATGTATATATTTTTTTTTAATTTACATATTTAGACGCTGAATTTACCAATTAAACAGATATGCATAATATATCAAAATCCAAATTCGTGAAATTCAATTTGTAGATTCGGGGCTATAGCATTTAACTGAAATCTCCAAAATCTTACAATTTTTAATTCAACTTTAAACATGAGACTGACCTTCCCCTTTCATAAACAAAAAGACGCAATGGACTGTGGTCCCGCTTGTTTGATGATGGTAACGACCCATTACAAAAAACATTTTCCCTTGCCTTATCTGCGTGAAATGTGTGCCATAAGCCGTGATGGCGTTTCAGCATTGGGCATCAATCAAGCGGCTGAAACATTGGGGTTTCAGTCAATTGTCGTGAAAATTCCTTATGAAAAACAAGGCGATGAAGAAGCCTGTTTGAGAAATGCTCCACTGCCTTGCATTGCTCATTGGAATCAAAATCATTTTATTGTCATTTATAAAATCACCAAATCCCGTGTGCATATCGCTGACCCTGCTGCTGGAAAATTTATACTAAAAAAAGCTGATTTTTTGAAAAGCTGGGCAAGAGATGGCGAAAAAGGTGTTGTCCTATTGCTGCAAACCACGCCTGATTTTTTCCAACGCAATTCACCTACCCCCTCAGTAGCGGGCAGTTTTGGCTATCTTTTTCAATACTTGCGCCCTTTTCGCCGCTTGATTTCACAAATGGTTATTGGGATGTTGTTGGGTAGTTTGTTTCAATTGATTTTCCCTTTTTTAACCCAAAGCATTGTGGATGTGGGCATCGAAAATCGCAATATTGGCTTTATCTACTTGATTTTGATGGGGCAGGTCGTCTTGTTTTTAAGTCAAATGACAGTCTCATTTGTCCAAAGTCGCATCTTGGTGAATATTGGAACCCGCATAAATATTGCCCTCGTCGCCGATTTTTTAATGAAACTGATGCGCCTTCCCCTCAGTTTTTTCGATACCAAAATGACAGGCGACCTCATGCAGCGCATTGGTGACCAAAGCCGCATTGAAACCTTTTTGACCCAATCCTCGCTGAGTATCATTTTTTCCTTTATTAATTTTATCGTGTTCAGCATTGTGTTGTTGTTGTACAATCCAACGATATTTTTTATTTTTATCATAGCTGCCGTATGTTATATCGTTTGGATTACAATTTTTCTACACCAACGTAAGAAAATTGACTACCAACGCTTTCAACAAATGAGCGACAACAACAGCACTTTGATTGAAATGATACAAGGTATGGCTGAAATAAAGCTGCAAGGCTCGGAACGCAAAAGACGGGGGCAATGGGCGAGTATCCAAGCTCGATTGTTTCATATCAACTTGAAATCCTTGAATTTGGGGCAAATACAAGAGGCAGGAGCCACATTTTTTACCCAAGCCAAAGATATTTTGATAACTGTGGTAGCAGCTACGGCTGTCATTGATGGTAAAATGACGCTCGGTATGATGCTCGCTACGCAATACATTGTCGGACAACTCAATGCACCTTTGCAGCAATTTATCGCTTTTATTAGGTCTGCCCAAGATGCTAAAATCAGTATGGAACGATTGGGTGAAATACATGAGCAACCCGATGAAAACGCAACCGTAGCTTCGGTTTTAACCGAACTTGTTTTAACGGATTTATCCGTTAACGGTTCAACGGATAAATCCGTTGAGACGGGTTTGGGTAAACCCGAAGCTACGTTGCACCTCGAAAACCTTTCTTTCAAATACACCAATATCTCAGACGAAGTATTAACCGATATAACCCTTTCCATTCCACAAGGCAAAGTGACCGCCATAGTCGGCACATCTGGCAGCGGCAAAACAACTTTAGTGAAATTGCTTTTAGGCTTTTACAAACCCACCAAAGGCACAATAAAAGTCGGAACCCTAAACCTCAACAATATCACCCCCTCACTCTGGCGGCAACATTGTGGCGCCGTTATGCAAGATGGTTTCATCTTTTCAGACACCATTGCCCGCAACATCGCCGAATGTGATGATTATCCCGATAAAACCCGCTTACTGAAAGCCGTGCAAACGGCTAATATTCAAGCGTTTATAGAGTCCCTTCCGTGGGCTTACAATACCACCATTGGTGCAAAAGGCAACGGCATCAGTCAAGGACAAAAGCAACGGATACTGATAGCAAGAGCTGTCTATAAAAACCCCGATTTTATGTTTTTTGATGAAGCTACTAATGCTCTCGATGCCAAAAACGAGCGGGTTATTGTGGGAAACTTGCAAACTTTTTTTCAAGACCGCACCGTTGTTGTCGTGGCACACCGCTTGAGTACCGTGAAAAATGCTGACCAGATTGTGGTGCTTGAACACGGGCGGATTGTGGAGTTGGGAACACATACAGATTTGGTCGCCAAAAAGGGCGTGTATTACGATTTAGTAAAAAATCAATTGGAATTGGGACAATAAAACCTTATTTTTAACCATTGTTTGAATTAGTTTTTTTTAACTTGAATTAGGATTAATAGGATTTTGAAGGATTTATAGGATTCACACACGATTTTGACGAAAGCAGCGTCAAAACCGTGTGTGACCGGGTCAGTTGCGTATGTGTTTAAGGGTGTTTTTAGTGAAGCATAGGCATGGATCCCGTCGAAATATAAAATGAGTTTTCGGACGGTTCTGAAAATCGTTGGTGGTATTGTTCTCCTGGTGCGTTTATGTCGAGAGGTGGCGGGGATGGCATATTGAGCTCCTCATCTAATTCTTGGACTGATCTGTTGAGTAATATCGCAAAACGTTCTTGCGCCTGCTGTGTAAATTCTGGAGCAAGCCACGTAACACAATCGGCAACTTCAATAGGGTCGCCGACCAAAACGCTGCGAAATACTTCATCGGCGTAGCAAATTCCGGCTTTGATCTGGTCGTCATTGGCTAGATCAATGCTTGGCATGATCTCTTGCCCATCAACAATATCACGGTGTTTAATTTGGGATGGGACATAAATGGTTATTTCAGTGGGGTTTTCTTCGCCAATTTCAGCTTGCATATAGGATCCTGTCATCATGAAATAGGGTATCAAAACATTTTGGTCTGGATATTCGGGGTGCTCTTCAATTTGCGAAATCAGCATAATGCCGTGATTTCTAAC
>JAYUQN010000827.1:0-2926 GCA_043756725.1 Saprospiraceae bacterium | reverse complement strand
TATTGTCAAGGGCAGACAAATCTAAGAAAAGTCTTAAATCTTGGAAGACAATTGCCATTTTTTTTTGCCGAATATTTGCCCAATCATCAAAAGTGAAGGCATTGATGTTTTTTGAGTCTATTGAAATGCTGCCTTCATAGTCTTTACGCAAGCCATAAATGAGATGGAGAAAAGTAGATTTCCCTTTACCCGATGGCGCAGTGACTAAGTATTTTTTTCCTTTTTCAAATACCCCCCCCTCAGTATCGAAGATGTTTGAGCCGTTATTGATACCGTTTTCAATGAGTGGAAAAGGTTTGACTTTATGGAGTGTTATCATTATTGTGAAATTTCATAAAGAACCCGTTGTAAATCAATGACTTACAACGGGTTTTGTTTTTTATATAAAATATAAAAGGTTAAATCCCTTGAATGAATTCAAATATTAGATACCTCTTTTTCAATTTTGTTTATTTCCCAATTTATTGAAAAATGCAGAATAATAAAAGTAATCCCTATAAAGTTTATCCAGATTATTGGATTTTCATTGATCATTTCAAACACAAACACGCCTTTTTTATAACCTATATCTGCGACAAACAGTGTAGAAACAAGAAATGTAAGCGGTAAAATTATGAAAATATAGACTTTTTTATATTTAGAAAGAATCGCTCGTATCTTTTCAATATTATCTTTTTCAGCTAAAAGTTTATTGAGAACCCTACTTGCATAGAGCGACCAAACAATCAACCCAATTCCCAAAAGATAAATTGTATTTGATATTTGAAACAGGATTTGCAGGGCTATTATTAAAAAACCCATTTTATAATGATAGTTTTTAAAGTTTTTTAATTTTTCCATTTATGTTTTTCATTTAGAATTTTTATTTAGAATTTGGTAAGTCATTATCCAAGTCTTTGAAGAAAGCCATAACTTGGTCTGTTGATAGCAATAAAAAATCTGCTATCATGTCAAGTGTTAAACCTTTATTGCGCATATGAGCAATGGTTTTTTTTGTGCTTTCATATTTCTCTTTTTCAGCTTGAGAACGTTCTTTTTCAGCACCTAAAGACATTCCTTCTTCTAATTTTTGCTTCATAACAATTTCAATAACGCCCATTGGTCTATTAATTTTTAAAAGTTCATCATAATTTTGTTCAAAAATAGCACTAATATTTGGTTTTTCAAAACGAATATACTGTTTTAAGAAAATTAGTAAGTTTGTTATGAGGGGTTTAGCCACTTTTTTAGCCAATAACCGTCGTATCAAATCTAATCTTAATACCACCAAATCTTCTTCGGTTACCTCTTTTCGCTTTTGTTGGATAGCCCAATACGTCGTCAAAAGAACGGAATCAAATAGATTATTTGAAGCTGCCAGTTCTTTGGGGTCTAATTCCATAATTTTACAAACACGATATTTATAGGTCACTTCTGTTCCAAAAAACTCGGTATGGTAGACAGCAGGTTTATACCCTTTATTAGAGTCGGTGAAAATAACCAATGTGGCTATTTTCATTTTAAAACGGTCGTAAAGCCTGTAATAGTATATAAATTCTCTTTCTGGAAAATCGGCATGCCAATAGCCTTGCACTTCGGCATGGATTAAGATAAGCTGTTTTTCACCGCCTTTCAACGTGACTTGCAGGAGTTTATCAACACGTCGTGGCATATCTGCTGATTCGGGCATGATTTGAGACAACTCTTTGTCTAAAAACACAATGGGTTGGGTGAAATCAATTAGGTGTTCGGCATCTTTGAAAAATCTTTTTATGAACGCATTTGGTAAATCTTCAATAATGCCTTTCCAAAGTTCATCGTTTGTTGTCATAGGTGTTACAGTTTATTATTTGAAAAGGCAAAAGTAAAAAAAAACGCAGGCGGTGTACCTACGTTTCTCGTATTTTTATTGTTCTTATATTGATTTCCTATCTGTTTTATCCGCTTCTATTTTATTCTGTTGCTTTTCAGCCTCACTTTTCAAATACCATTTATTGATAGCTTGCATCAAGGATTTTAAGCTGTTTTCATTCTCATTTTTCATTTTTATCGTGCCTTCGCCCGTTTTACTGTTGATTATCATTTTCATTTCCGTAAAATCAGGGTCTTGCATTTTAGCATCATTGGCAAATATTTTCACAAAATTGGCATAGACGCCGAAGATGTTTTTATTCAAAACGTCTTTCACATCGCTGTTTACTGAGCCGTTTGAATTTAAGGAATTTATGGTTACATCATCGCCTGTAAAAAGCACATCGTCTTTTATCACCATTTTACCTTTGCCTTTTACATAGCTGCTGCTCATAGCGTCTGCGCCTTCTGTAAAATGATAGGCATTGTCATTTTCTTTTACTAAAATTTCCTCTTTCACAAGGGCATCCATAAATTTCATCAATTTGGTTTTATCATTTATCCGCAAGCCCATCATACCCGACCATTTTTCACCTTCTCCACTGTTAGGAGAAGCGGCTATGACAACATCGCCATCAAAGGCTTTTAAAGCATCGTCAATGGTGAAACCATTAATATCACCGCCCATTTTTGTCAGGGCATTAAATTGGGCATTGCTGTTCAATATCTCTTTCAAACCTTTCGTATCTAAGCCTAAAGTAAGGGCAAATCCTAAGTTTTGACCATTCAAATACTTTGAAAAGTCAGTTTTCACATTATTTTTGAAAAGCAAACCCCAATCTTTGGTTATGGCTTTGTTGATAACAAAATCAGATTTGCTGACAATTTTACCTTTTTCAAAATCTGAAAAAGCGGAAAAATAGTTACCTTTCAAGGCTTTTGGGTCAAGGTTCATAGCCCCTGCTGCGGCTTTTGCGCTCATATCATCGGCTAATTTGTCGAAAGAAACAAAGGAGTAAATGTCATGACTGGAACCCATCAAAGATTGCAATTGAGCATTTTGAGCAATGGATTCTTCAGGTTTCATCTTGAAATA
>JAYUQN010000826.1:0-2926 GCA_043756725.1 Saprospiraceae bacterium | reverse complement strand
TTTCACACTGCTGACCATTCAAGAAGGTGATATTGTAGCGGATAATGGTCGGATTAGCAGTTACTTTCGGGCAAACCGTAATGTCCAATCCTGTTGTTGGCAATCCTGTACTGGTGATTAAGAAATTAGCACTTGTCAAACCAGAATTGCTTATACCTGTGTAGGAACCTGCTGATGTGCCTGCAAAATTAACATTGCCCAATTGACCGCCTGAAACAACGGTGACAAGTATTTGTCTTACAGGACAAGTGGTTGTCAATTGGCTGCAACATTTGGGTGCGGGTAATGAAACGACTTTGGTGTCTTTACAGCATTCAGGTTGTAACGGGTCGCATTTTAAAGTATCCCGTTTTTCACATTTTTGACCATTCGCAAAACTCACAACGTAATTGATAATAACGATACCTGTGGATGTTGTAGCGTTGGCACACAATTGTAAGTCCAAATTCGTACAAGCACCCGTGAAAGTATAGCTTGTTTGCCCATTTGCAAGCGTTGTACCAAGACCTGCGCAAGGGTTAGCAAAAACATTGCTGCTAATTGTACCCCCTACCAAATTCACAAATACACTTGAAATTGGGCAAGTTGCGGTGATGCGGCTGCAACATTTTTGACCCGTTGGGGTCGTAGACGGTTGTATTCTGATGGAATCGCAGCAACTTGGCGGTGTTACGATAATACAATTGAGCGTATCGTATTTTTCACATTTAGTGCCATCATTGAAAAATAAGGTATAATGTACGATGGTCGGATTGGCAGAAGGTTTTGGACAAACCGTGATGTCAAGACCTGTTGCGGCTGAGCTGCTTGCGCCAAAATTAGCGGTTGTTAAAGCTGAACCTGTCAAACCTGTGTAAAGCGGTGCAGATATGCCTGCAAAAGTAACATTACCCAAAGTGCCTCCGATAACATCTACGGTTACTTGTTTGACAGGACATTTGGTAATCAATTGGCTGCAACATTTATCGGCTGTTGGTTGGCTCGGAACGATTTGTGCGCCTTCGCAACAGTTCGGTATCAATTCACATTTCAAAGTATCGGCTTTTCTACACGTTTCACCATTCGCGAAAGTGAAAGAATAATTGACAATAACGATGCCTGCAACGGTTGGCGTAGGGCATATTTGCGCTGTGAAATTGGTACAAACCCCGCTTATGGGCGTGAAAGTATAGTTTGCTAAACCAATGGCAGGGCTTGGATTGTTGAAACAAGTGATAGTATTTGCGCCAAAAGTTACGCCGCCTATTGTGCCATTGCTGATATTGACGGTAACGCTTTTTATTTCACAGTTTTTAGATTGAATTCGGCTGCAACATTGTGGCGTTGTGGCGTCAGGCTGTAAAATCTTTACAGAATCGCAACAAACCGTTTGTACTGAGGGGGTCGTTGTGACGCAAGCTGTGGCTGATTCAGAAGGAGCCATAGCGATATTGGTCATTAATGTGCTGTTTATCAAGTGACAAACTGCTGCATTGCCCGCAAATGTATTACAAGCATTGAGTTGAGCAGTTGTACCAACGGGCACTTGTGCATCAAAATCGGCTTGAGCTACGTTTGGACTGGCAATTGGTGTTGTTCCAAAATAATAACCGATGTTTTTAGAATTGGCAGGTATCGCCGCCGTTGTCCAAGTAGCTGTCCCTGTGCCACCTGCATAAGGGAACATAATACCTACCGTAGGTACTGAAATATTATTGACTTTCACATTGGCAGAATTGGTGGCATCATAACCTGTTGTCGCCAAAGGAGCCGTCGCAAAAGTGTTTAAAAAGTTGAAACTGTATGCGCTGTTTCGCGCTAAAGGTCTGTTTAAAATATACCAATCGTTAGCGGCATCGTCTTTTGGTAATAAATCAGCAAAAGTCACGTGGCGCATAGCGGCTGTTGAAGCGGCTGTGGGTGTAAATTTCAAACGGAAACGGACGTTGCTACCTGCTGGAACGGTTGCCGTACCTGCGTAAGTCGTACCGTTGTCTTTACTAACTGTTTTATCAAGGTTGAAAGCGGCAGTACCAGCGACTGTGATATAATCGGTATTTGAATTGACACCCGCACTTAAATTACCACCACTGATGGCGAAAAAGTTAGGAATATTGCCCAAACACGCCTCTGGTTTTACTTTCACATCAAATTCGATGAAATAGAACGGTACGCCCCAAGTGCCATATTGACCACAATTGCCCCAGAAAAAGTCTTGGCAGGTGACCCCAATAGTTGGCAAATTCCATGTTAAAGTTTGACCCGATTGGCTGAAAGTAACGCCTGTCCACGGTGTTGAACCAGCAGGTAGGGCAGGGGTGGAGCAAGGCAATGTATAAGAGGCAGACGCGTAATATGTTGGATTGCCGACATAAAGCAAGTTCGGGTCTAAAACGTCTGTCAAAGTCGTACCTGTCATGGCTTGACCGCCGATATTTTGAACGCGTAAACGATAGCGGAAGGTATTGCCCGGTAGATAAGACGGTTGCTCTGCGCAAATCTCTTTCCATAAACACGGTTTTGCAACAGGAGCCGTCACAGGAAAAGTCGTGCAAGATTGAATAGCACCCGTTAAACTGGGTGATGTTAACCAAGCGCAGTTCGTGATATTGCTGCCGACGATAGCTGTTAAAGGGATAGTGAAACTTACTTTTATCCAAGCACATTGTGTCGGTGCAAGTGTGCCAGCGTATGTGGCTGTTAAAACGCCGCTTGTTATGTTTGAAACAATGCCGCCACTTGTGCCTGATACTGAGGGGGTGGTTAAAGAGGTCGGTAACGTATCTTTTACGGTGAACCCATTGATAGGAAGCGTACCATTATTGCAGATTTGAATCCAATAATAACCTCCGCAACCGGGCTGCCCAGTTGTATAAGCCGTTTTAGAAAAAACACCAGAAGCGAAAGGTTTTATTTCAACACAAGTCGTATTGCTGGGTATAGAAGC
>JAYUQN010000825.1:0-2927 GCA_043756725.1 Saprospiraceae bacterium | reverse complement strand
ACGTATATTGTACAATAAGTAAAGAAAAGGGCGTTTTTCGATTTAGTGAAAATGCCAAAAACGGGGGGAACTTTTTTTACCCGTTTGTACAGCCTATCCTTAGCATCTTTGAAAATCCTTAGCATCTTAATTCAAGTTAATAGCAAAATATTTATTTTTCATACATTCTTGTTGGGGTAGGGCAGGCTGATTTATGCCTGCCTTACTTTTTTATAGCTCATAAAATTATTAAAAATGAAAAACTTAGTTGTTGTATTGCTTTGCATAGCGACCTTTTCAGCTTGCCGTTCTAATGAAAATACAGCGCGTAAAGTCGTTGAAGCCCACCGTCCACAATTCCATTTTACGCCCCAAACAGGGTGGATGAACGACCCAAACGGTATGGTCTATTACAAAGATGAGTATCATTTGTTTTATCAATATTACCCCGATAGCACGGTATGGGGACCCATGCACTGGGGTCATGCTGTGAGCAAAGATTTGATGCACTGGGAACATTTGCCGATTGCTTTGTATCCCGATAGTCTTGGTTATATCTTTTCGGGTAGTGCGGTTGTTGATGAAAAAAATACAAGTGGTTTTGGGAAAAATGGAGAAATACCACTTGTTGCTATGTTCACTTATCACGATATGGCGATTGAAAAAGCAGGTAAAATTGATATTGAATCACAAGGCATTGCATACAGCCTTGATAAAGGACGTACTTGGACAAAATACGTCCATAATCCCGTCATTAAAAATCCCAATATTAGACATTTTAGAGACCCCAAAGTAATCTGGCACGAAGCAACAAAACAATGGATTATGACTTTGGCAGTGCAAGACCATGTTGAATTTTATGCCTCAAAAGACTTAAAGAATTGGCAAAAAGCAAGTGAGTTTGGCAAAACCGAAGGCAATCACGGTGGCGTTTGGGAATGTCCCGATTTATTCCCCTTGAAAGTTGATGGTGGTGCAACTGAAAAATGGGTTTTAATAGTCAATATAAACCCCGGAGGACCCAATGGCGGCTCGGCTGGGCAATATTTTATCGGTCAATTTGATGGCAAAACTTTCTCCACAGGAGTCCCTTCGGGAAAAAATGACAATAAACCCGCCGATATTTTATGGCTTGACCACGGCAAAGACAATTACGCAACCGTCACTTGGTTTGGCGCACCCGACAATCGCCGCATCTCAATTGGTTGGATGAGCAATTGGGAATATGCCAATAAAGTACCCACTGGTTTATGGCGCAGTGCAACGACTTTGCCGCGTGAATTAACTTTGAAAACAACCGAAAAAGGGATTCGCCTATTTCAAAAACCAGTCAAAGAGGTCGAAATACTGAGGGGGGGTAAAACAGATATAGCAACCCAATCTATTTCAGAATCTTATGACTTAAAACCAACTTCACCGACCAATGAAATATCGCTCACATTTGATTTATCTAAAACAACTGCCCAAGATTTAGGCATTGTTTTATCCAATTCAAAAGGCGAAAAAGTTTTAATAGGATATGAAAAAACGACAAACCGCTTTTATATTGACCGTACTGAGGGGGGTAAAATAGATTTTGAGAAAAGGTTTTCTGGTAGGCATTATGCGACAAGAGAAGCTACAAGCAATCTATTGAAAATGAATCTGCATATAGATGTGGCTTCTGTTGAACTCTTTGCCGATGATGGTGCACTTGCCATGACGGATATATTTTTCCCGAATGAAAATTTTAATCAAGCCGCTATTTTTAGTAAAAACGGCACAACGCAAGTTGTAAAAGGGCAGGTTTGGCAGTTAAAATAAAAATTTAGATTAATGACCCAACAAACAACTTTCCTTACAACGCAGCGTGATAACATTGCATCTTCAGAGCTTTTTGGCGTTTTATACTGAGGGGGGTAACTGTCGCATTAGTTAGTTTTGTGAAACTAACCAACCAACCTAAAGATAAACCGAAGCAACGTAGAGAGCTGAAGCTGAATAAGCCCACCAAGAAGTTGAAATTCTTGGTGGGCTTTCAGTTTCAATACCCCATTTTCAAAGCCTTTTTAATCGTATCTTTTATCACATCATTTTCCACTTCCACGCTTGTTTTAAACTGCATCAAAGCTTCATTTTCACCATTTTGGAGCAATAAAGCACCCTCCCATTGCGCCAATTTTTGTTTTAAAACCACATTGTCATGCCATTCGCCCAACCATTTTTGTAAATCTTCTAAGGCAGATAAGGCTAAATCGTTTTTTGACAGCCATTTTTCAGCCAATTTTTGTTGAAAACGGGTGTTAAATTTGATTTCTTTTATGAGCATCCGAATGGCATGCGTCTTTTTTTCAGAAAAGTCTAAGCTGTCCAAAGCCTTTTTGAGTTTACGGATTTTCGCTTTAAAATAGTTCTTGAAATCGTTGTAGGACAAGTCTTTTAATCTCTTTTTGGCTTGTTTTTTTACTTTTTTCACCGATTTAATAACCGACTCGTCATAATGTTGAAACGCCATATCCTCTCGTTCAAGCAATTCATCAGCCAAAATGTGCTTGTATTTTTTTCTAAAAGAGGCTTTCAAAGCTTTGCCGTTTTCTTGAAACTTTTGCTGTTGAATTTGAATTTCTCTGACCACCCCCAAATCTTTATAAAGTGGGCGAATAAGTTTGTACTTTTTTTTATTGTTAAAAGACTTTTTGGCTGTATGAATCAATGCCATTGCCGCTTTGAGTTTTTTTATTTCAAGGCGGAAATGGTGAATACGGTCTTTGTCAAAACCTTTCACCGTGGTTTTTATGAGGTTTTTCAGTGTGGTTTTTTTTTGTTTTATATCAGGCGGGCTTTCTTGAGTTTTCATTTTAAGATTATTATTGTTGCTGTAATTTTTTGTGTGTAATAGGGTATTTTGTTTCAATAACCTTGTTAAAATGAACCACGTAGAGACGTTGCACTGCAACGTCTCTACATTT
>JAYUQN010000824.1:0-7863 GCA_043756725.1 Saprospiraceae bacterium | reverse complement strand
CTACGGATATTTATGCCCGTTTCAAAAGGCTGAAAGGATTTAATGTCCTCAATCCGATGGGTTATGATTCTTTTGGTTTGCCTGCCGAGCAATATGCTATCCAAACGGGTACGCATCCTGCCATTACGACAGAGAAAAACATCGCCACGTTCCGAGGTCAGTTGGATAATTTAGGTTTTTCATTCGATTGGTCACGAGAGGTTCGCACCTCCGAACCATCTTATTATAAATGGACACAATGGATTTTTATGCAGCTTTTCAACCATTATTACGATAAAAATGTGGATAAAGCGGTGAAAATCAGCGATTTAGTGGAGCATTTCAAGACAGAAGGCAATACAAAAGTGAATGCCGTTTGCGATGAAGATACCCCCTCAGTATCCGCAGCAAATTGGAACGCTATGAGTGAAAAAGAGCAACAATTGTTTTTATTGAAATACCGCTTGACCTTCCCCGAAGAAAGTTTTGTGAATTGGTGTGCAGCTTTGGGAACAGTTTTATCGAACGATGAAGTAAAAGATGGTGTTTCAGAACGTGGCGGCTATCCTGTTGAACGCAAATTAATGAAACAATGGTCAATGCGTATCACAGCTTACGCAGATAAATTATTGAATGGCTTGAATACCGTTGATTGGTCGGACAGTTTGAAAGAACAGCAACGCAATTGGATTGGACGTTCGCAAGGAGCCAGTATAAAATTTGCCTTAGAACTTGACCCCGAAATCCCCATTGAAGTTTTCACCACTCGTGTAGATACTATATATGGTGTAACGTTTATGGTTTTAGCACCAGAACACGAGTTGGTTGCGTCTATTACCACAAAAGCGCAAAAGGAGGAGATAGAAAAATATCAACACTGGGCGAGTTCTCGCAGCGATGTTGAGCGTCAAGCCGAAGCTAAAAAAGTGACAGGGGCATTTACGGGAGCATATTGCATCAACCCTTTCAATGAGGAACGCATACCGATTTATATAGCCGATTACGTGTTAGCGGGTTATGGAACGGGGGCTGTGATGGCTGTACCAAGTGGTGACCAACGGGATTGGAATTTTGCAAAACATTTCAATTTGCCCATTGTACCAATTTTGGATGCACAGCAAGATATGGAAAATCAAGCGGATAATACCAAAGAAGGCAAGTACATCAACTCGGGCATGATAAACGGGATGACCTATGCCGAAGCCACAAAAATTTTGACCGCTTGGCTAGAAGAACGAGGCTTGGGCAAAGGAAAAATACAATACCGCCTTAGAAATGCCGTTTTTTCAAGACAACGCTATTGGGGCGAACCTGTTCCTGCGTATTGGAAAGATGGTGTGCCGTACTTAATTGAAGAGAGCGAATTGCCCTTGATTTTACCACAAATTGAAAAATATTTACCCACTGAAACGGGCGAACCGCCATTAGGTCGAGCAACCGACTGGAAATACAAAGACCAATACGAATATGAATTAAGCACCATGCCGGGTTGGGCGGGTTCAAGTTGGTATTTTTACCGCTATATGGATGCCCACAATGAGGTTGAATTTGCTTCAAAAGAGGCTTTGAATTATTGGAAACAAGTAGATTTGTACGTTGGTGGTACAGAACACGCTGTCGGCCACTTGCTCTATTCTCGTTTTTGGAATTATTTTATGCACGATTTGGGCTTGATTCCCGAAAAAGAATATGCGGCTAAATTGTTGAATCAAGGCATGATACAAGGGCGTTCTTTGATAATTACTTTGAAAACAGGTCGCCGTTTGCACATTCCGATTCAGTTTGCGGATGAAAAAGACAGACTTTTCAAAGACAATTATTTAGAATTAATTACAAAAGATAACCGCTACGAAGGCATAAATACTGAGGGGGATATAAATTGGACAAAAGACGACAGTGGAAAAGAGTTTGTGGCTTTGACACCCGAAATTGAAAAGATGTCAAAATCCAAATTCAATGTCGTCAATCCAGATGATATGGTCGAAAAATACGGGGCAGATTGCTTCCGCATGTACGAAATGTTTTTGGGACCCATCGAAGATGCCAAGCCGTGGAATATGCAAGGTATTAGCGGTGTTTCGGGCTTTTTACGGAAATTGTGGAGCTTGTTTTTTGATTTGTCTACCCCTATGGGGAATACAGGTAAAAATCTGTTAACAGATGCTGAACCCACGCCCGAAGAATTGAAAGTTTTACACGCCTGTATCAAAAAAGTGAATGAAGACATTGAGCGTTTCAGTTTCAATACCTGCGTTTCTACTTTCATGGTGTGCGTGAATGGTTTGAAAGATTTGAAATGCTCTAAGCGTTTGATTTTAAATGAGTTAGTGGTTTTAGTAGCCCCATTTGCGCCTTTTGTTTCAGAAGAATTGCATGAAATATTGGGCAATAAAGGCAGCGTTTTAGAGGAGAAATTTCCTGTTGCGAATGAGGCATATTTGAAAGAAAGCGTCTTGCTTTACCCCATTTCCATCAATGGTAAAAAACGAGGCGAAGCCAGTTTCAGTGCCGATATGATGCCTTCGGATATTGAAGCGGAAGTGCGGAATATGGAAATTGTGCAGAAATGGACGACGGGCGAAGGGAAGGATATTAAAAAAGTGATAATTGTGCCGGGGCGGATGGTGAATATTGTGGCTTGATGGTTTGAAGCGGTACTTTGATTTTGCGTTTCGACTTTGGGATAAGATTAGTCAAAAATACGCCTAATTATTTGTTTCATCTAATACAACAACATAGCAGGATGATGTGTATATAAGTCAAAAGTTTTTAACTTTGCTCTTAAAATAAGATTAAAAGATTAGCTATGTTGGAAAATTATTCTGTAATTGATTTGTTTTGTGGTGTTGGCGGGCTTACACATGGGCTTGTTGATAAAGGATTTAAAGTTGTTGCAGGAATTGATATTGACAATTCTTGTAAATATGCCTTTGAGCAAAATAATAAAGGCGCAAAATTTTATCCTGATAACATTTCTGAACTTCGAGCCGAACAATTAGATGCACTTTTCATAAAAGATAGAAAAAAAATTCTAGTAGGCTGTGCCCCTTGCCAACCATTTTCTCTTTATAATAAAAAACGTAAAAATATTAGCGAAATTATTGAAGATGATAAGTGGAAACTTTTAGATTCTTTTGCTGACTTGATTATTTCAACGCAACCAGATATAATTTCAATGGAGAATGTACTCTCCCTTAGAATTTTTAATAATGGTTCTGTTTTGGCAAATTTTAAAGAGAAATTGATTGAAAATGGCTATAAAATATCTGATTTTGATGTAAATGTACAGGACTATGGTGTTCCACAACGTCGGAAAAGATTAGTTTTATTTGGTACAAAATATCAAAAAGAGATAGAATTAATCAAACCAACACATACTAAAGGAAAATATAAAACGGTTAAACAAGCACTTGAAGGCATTCCAAAATTAGAGAATGGTGGAACAGACCCTAACGACAAACTACATCATTGTCGTTTATTAGGTGATTTGAATTTACGCCGCATAAAAGCAACTCGAGAAGGTGGTTTTTGGAGAGAATGGAGTGATGATTTAAAGTTAGAATGTCATAAAAAAGAAGGCGGTAAATCATTTAGAAGTGTGTATGGAAGAATGAGCTGGGATGATGTTGCCCCTACAATGACAACTTACTGTATTGGTTTGGGTAATGGTCGTTTTGGGCATCCCGAAGAAGATAGAGCAATTTCTCTCCGTGAAGCAGCTATTTTCCAAGATTTTCCAAAAACTTACGATTTTATAGACCCAAAATTAACATTTTCTGCGTCGTCTTTAGCTCGCCAAATAGGTAATGCCGTACCTGTTGGATTAGGAAAAGTCATAGGAGAAAGTATAAAAAGGCATTTAGAAGAACATGGAGAAAAATAATAATACCCTGAAATGGCGTTTTGATGTCAATACTTTCCGCTTACTGGGTCGTGATTTGATTACCGACCGAATTACAGCCCTTTTCGAGTTGGTGAAAAATTCTTATGATGCTAATGCTGAAAATGTAAATCTTCAATTTTTACATATCAAAGGACATTATGACGATAGTAAAATAATTATTCAAGATGATGGCTGTGGTATGTCTTTAGAGGATATTGAAAATAAATGGATGGTCATTGGAACACATAGCAAGCGCAAGGATTTATATTCTCCTGCACCTTACAATCGGCGTTATATTGGCGAAAAAGGCATAGGTCGTTTCGCTGTGGATAAGTTAGGGCAATATGTGCGGATTAGAACACGTAGAGAAAATGATGAAAAAGAATTAGTTGTTACTATTAATTGGCAGACTTATCAAGATATTGCAGAACAAAATCAAACTACCTTAAAACTCTTTACAGATATTGAAAATGAATTTGAATTTGTTGACCCAACTTTTTCCAAAGGGACTATTTTAGAAATATGGAATCCAAGAGAACTATGGTCTTTAGATGATATAGAAAGGTCTTATAAAGAATTGTCACGGATAGTTTCTCCATTTCATCTATCAAAATTTCCATTTAATATTTTCATTCAATCTCCTGATTATGAGCCTTATGAATTAAAAAAATTAGTTGAAGGTGATGAAAAAAGGTTCGCTTCTCATCATTTTGAATTAACCTTTAATGAAAAAAATGAACAGCAGGAATATTTGTTTTTTGATGTCCAACAACAAAAAGTAGTCGTCAAAAATAAAGACAAGCAAAGTTTTGGGCTTATCAAATTTTACCTTTACTATTTTGATTCAGACGCAAAGCAACAGTTTTTTTCTGCACATAAAGGAACGTCAGTGAGAATAGATGGTATAAAAATTTACCGTGATGGCATACTAACGACTCCTTTTGCGGAATATGAAGCGGAAGATGAAAAACGAAGAGATGTATTGGGTATTAATAAGCGTCGCTGGAGAGCCACTTTTGATAGAATGGGTACACGAGAATGTATAGGCTATATTGAAATAACAAGAGAAGGAAATCCACAAATTATTGATTCAACTAATAGACAAAGTTTCTTAGACACCTTAGAATATCGTGAATTCAAAGATTTTATATATGAACAAATAGATGTGTTCATGAAAACTCGTAAGGTAGAAAGAGATGAAAAAACCAAAGAGCGTCTTAATATTTTTGATGAAACTAAAAATATTGTAGATGATTTGCAAAAGGAGTTAAAAAAATTGAGGGCTGCAAAAACTGAAAAAAAGCAATCAGAAGTAGCAGCTGTGATAGTTGATAAATTTGAAAAAATACAAAAAGGAGTAGAAGCAATTAGCCTTGAATATCAAGAAACAAAAAAGGAAGAAGAAAGGAAAGAAAAATTGTATCACAGTTTAATGTCCTTATCCTTGTTTTCCGCAAAAATCTCTCATGTTATTAGGACAACTATTGCAGCAATCAAAGATAACGCTTCATACATAGAGGATAAACCTTTTACAGATGCTAATCAAGTTAAAATGAAGCGATATGCTTCTGATATTAACATAGAAATGCAAAAACTTTTGAAAATTGTAGATTTTATGTTGAAATACGCTCGTACTGATTTACCCGCAGAATATTTTAATGTAGAAGAACTATTACAAAGGGTATTTGATGTGCATAATGATATTTTATTAGCAAATAGAATTGAATACCAATTAAAAATAGAAGAAAACGTATCTCTTTTTGGAAATAAAGTGTTCTTTCAAGATATTATTACAAATTTGATAAGTAATTCTATAAAAGCACTTGAAGGGAATTTTATAAAAAAGATACAATGTACAGTTAGGTTAAATTCTAATGAAATGACTATCTTTTTTTCTGATAATGGCATTGGTATCCCAGAAAAAAATAGAGAAAAAGTATTTGATATTTATTTTACGACCACACAAGAGCAAGGAGGGGCAGGTATGGGATTATATATCGTCCAAACTAATTTAGAAACTTTTGGTGGTATTGCAGAAGTCATAGAAAGTGAGTTTCTTACTGAGGGGGCTACAATTAAATTAACAATTCCATTTAAAAAATAGAATTATGCAAAATCGTCCATTTCAAATCGTAATAATTGATGATGATTTACGCTTCACGGAAAGACCTCTTTTTGAGGAACTTGTCGAATTGTATGGACAAGATAATATCATTTGGAAAGAAACACCACAAGAAGGTTTAGAATATCTAAATAGTAATTTAACTAAAAGAACGATTGTCCTTTTAGATTATTATTTTGGAGATAAGAAGCCTAATGGACTCGCTTGGTGGCATTCTTTACAGGATACATCCTCATTGATTTACGTTATTTTAAATACTTCTCATGAAATTACATTTATTCCACAGGAAGAATTAAAATATTGTATAAACAATCATCTTATGGCAATAGTTGATAAAACGGATGGCTATAAAACAACACTTTTAGAAGTTGAAAAAGCAATAGGTTATTTAAATAATCGAATAGATTCTATGTTAGAAGAATGGATATTACGACATGAAGTATTCACGAGAGAAAAACCGTATATAAAAGATGAAACAGGGAAGCAAATTAGCTTAAATGATGTTTTGAGTGAAATAAGAAAAGATACCGATTTTGGACGAAAAATGACGAGTAATATTATCAATACAGCCATATCCTTTATTCAAAAAGATATTGATAAAATTACTAAACCTTAGAACAATTTCATGCTGAATCTTCTAATAATTTATGACGATTTAGACAGGAGACGAGGAGATTATTTTGCTACAAGTCATCAAGATTTGTATAGTAAATTAAAGCCAAGTTTCTTATCTAATCTTCAAGCTTTAAATACCAACGATTGTTTAGCCCAAACTATTGACCATTATACAAGTAATTTCAATGGGCAACCTTTTATTTTTGTTGCCTACACACATGGCAGCGAAAATGCTTTGCATATCTCTACGGAAGACTATATTCATAAAAAAAATGCTTATTTGTTTAATAAAACACTTTTTTATGCTTGTACTTGTTTATCCGCTAAATCATTAGGGCAGTTTTTGTTGGACAATGGATGTACTGTTTTTATGGGGTTTAATTCAACTATTACGTCTTGCAGACCAGAGGCAGAAGGCATTTATCAAGCCTGTGAAAATATTTTTTTGGAACATTTTATCAATACAGATAGTACAATTCAAGAGTGTTTAAACGTCATGTATAAAAAATATACAGATATGAGTTTACATCTATCTGAGACTTATAGCTTTTTAGAGGGGAGTATATTATCTCAAAATTTAAGCGCATTTGAATTATTGTGTACGGATGATGCAAGAACATTTACAAAAAAAGATTTCATTTGACTCATATTGTAAAAGAAGGTTCTATTTAAAGTTAAATATTAATATATTCAATTTCAAGTATTTATGATAAAAATAACATTCCCCGATGGCAACGTCCGTGAATATGCGAAAGGCAGTTCGGCACTTGATATTGCCAAAAGTATTTCAATGGGTTTGGCGCAAAAAGTATTGGCAGCACGCATAAACGGGGCAGTCTATGACTTGACTCGTCCACTTAATGAGGACTCAAGCCTGCAATTGCTCACTTGGGATGATGAAGATGCTAAAAAAACGTTTTGGCACTCTTCGGCGCACTTGATGGCAGAGGCTTTGGAAATTTTGTATCCGGGCGTAAAATTCGGCATAGGACCCGCTTTGGAGCAAGGGTTTTACTACGATGTGGATTTGGGTGAAAAATCTTTTTCAACCACGGATTTTCAGAAAGTGGAAGACAAGATGTTGGAACTCGCCCGTCAAAAAAATCAATACGAGCGTACCGAGGTGTCAAAAGCCGAGGCTATCAAATATTTCAGCGAAAAAGGTGATGAATATAAATTGGAATTGCTCAATGAATTAGCCGATGGAACGATTACGTTTTATAAGCAAGGCAATTTCACCGACTTGTGCAGAGGACCGCACATC
>JAYUQN010000823.1:0-7863 GCA_043756725.1 Saprospiraceae bacterium | reverse complement strand
TTTTTTTTGCAAAAAAAATCACCATCTTATCAAAATTTTTCAAAAAACTTACCCTAAATCTCTGCACAAAAGAAATAAAAAACTACTTCGCAATCTCTACCAAACGCCACAATTCATCGCGATAAATAGAACGGGTTTTGAATAATTCAGCCACTTTATCACCCATTTCTTTAGGCGTAATATTCGGATAGGCTTTCATCATGGCTTTATCCCAATTGCCTTTTTCAGTATCCGATTGTTTGAAATCGGCATAAAAATGAGCGAGATAAGCACTCACAGGGTCAGAAGAACCATGAGAACGGATAATTTTACCATACTGCCAACCGACATCCAAGCCAAGTTCAGTTCGGGCAATCAATACTTTATCCCAATATTTAAATTGTTCTTGAAAAGCTCCTTCGTTGGCTTCCTCAACTTTTAGCATGGATATATTGGCGTATTTAAAATCTGCGATCCGTTGGGCATTGCCTATCCAATAACCATTGGTATTGTGCTGAAAATCTGTTTTAACACGGTCTCGAAGGGCGGATGATTTCGCCATTTTTTCAGCAACATTCGCATTGGGAAAGGCTTTTCCAAAAGCGGCTACCATGTCGGCAACAAGGGTTTCTACATCGGCATAGCTTCTATAAAGCGTAACCGTCACATAGTTAGAACTGACTTGACTACCACTGGGTAATATGACTTCAAACAGCATCCAAGCATAAACTTTACCTGTTTTAAGGCGTTCTTCATGTACTTTTTTCCAATCTTTTTCAGCGGCTAAAAATGCAGAAATGTTTTGGTCTTGTACTTTAAAAAAGTCAAATTCAACAACAGCAGTAGGCGGGTTTGTTTGACTGAAAACGGAGAAAGAGAGCAACATAATGGCTGCAAAGGAGAGTAATATTTTCATTTGATTGAAAATTTAAGGGTTAAAAATAATTTTTACGCTGTAAATATAAAGCAATTCATGGAAAAAGCTAATTTTATAGTTAATTCGCATTTCAATTTTAAAATTCTTAAAAATGCACAATCCTACATGGTGGGAGACCAGCGATATGCCGCCCAACGCCCCGATGTTTTGACCTTTGAAACAGACGAATTGACGACAGATGTAACGATTGCAGGCTCTATTCAAGCTCTGTTGAAAGTTTCTACAACAGGAACCGATGCCGATTGGGTCGTGAAAGTCATTGACGTTTAATTCAAAAATCTTACCCTAAATCTTAGTTTAAATAAATCAATATAAAAAATCACACATGAAAAATCTATTTCTATTTTTCGTCATTTCAGTGTTTTCAATAGCTAAAATAGCAGCACAAACACCCCCCTCAGTACAAGAAGCTTCTTGGACAGTGCCCAACATGAAAAAGTACAAACTCGTCATTCAATTGACCAATGGCGATACCGCTGTGCATCGGGCTACCGTTAAGCAAATTTTCAATGCTTTAGCAGCCGCACCTAATACAAAAATCGAAGTCGTTTGCCACAACAACGGCATCACTTTTTTACAAACGGCTAAAACGTTTCAAGGGGATAAAATCAAAGAATTGAAAGCCAAAGGCGTGATGTTTGCGGCTTGTGAAAACACTTTGAAAGACCGTAAAATTGAAAAATCTGAAATAGTACCCGAAGCTTTTTTTGTGCCTGCAGGTATCATTGAAGTAGTAGACAAGCAATCTAAAAAGTGGACATATTTAAAAGCGGGTTTTTAACTGTTTTTGAAACAAGAGGTGTTTCAAAATGTTTATAACGGTAATACTTTCGTAAAGTTAGCGACGCATGAAATGTACATAATTTAAAAAAGCTAAAAAATGGCGACTCAAACACCTTTTTCACAATTGGTTCAATCGGAGATTCCCGTCTTGGTAGATTTTTCAGCCGAATGGTGTGGGCCCTGCAAAATGCTGGCGCCTATATTGTCCGAAGTGAAAAAAAAGGTAGGGGATAAGGTGAAAATTGTCAAAATAGATATTGACAAAAATCAGAGCCTTGCCGCAAGTCTTAATGTTCAATCAGTGCCTACGCTGATTGTTTTTCAAAAGGGTGAAACCAAATGGCGTCAATCGGGGTTGATGTCAGCTGTTCAATTGGTGAATGTTTTACAGAAATACATGTAGTTGCGAATTGACTCGAATTAGGAGAAAAACCAAATTTACTTATCAAACTAAAACAGGTTCTTCGTAAACTTTCAAGACTTGTAGGGCTTGTAAGACTTCGATAGCATAAGCCACGCCGTTTTTATCGGCAAATTCAACGAGAAAAACGTCTTTATCCAATATTTCAATAATAGCTCCAAGTGAGCCTACTCGTACCTTTTTATTAGATAAAGGCTCTTTCAAAATAACGGTATCAAATTGTTCAAAATCCATTTTTTACTGTTTTAATTAAATGATAAAACAAGTTGTTAATCGGGGAAAATCTTCTTCATTTTTAATAATCCATGCCGTGCGGACAGTAGCAGTATGGTCTAAATATGATAAATTAAAATCCATGTTATAAAGTTCTCCGTAAGCTATTTTATTTGTCAATACTGCATTTTCAGTCAAGGCTGCCATCAATATAGCTTCTTTTAAAATATAAAAATTATCTATATTGATATGCAAAGCGGACTGGAAAACTCTTGCTTTATGCTTGCCGACTTTATGTTCGGGGTCGAGACAATAAGCAAGCAATTTATCGTCATCAACGATAGCTTTCTCGCAGTTAGGTAATTTCATAATTCAAAGTTAAATAAAATTGATTTATCAAACCTAAATTTTTTCAAAATGTTATAGATTTTAACCTTCTTCACTAATTAAGCTCTTTGTCTTTTTAGTTGAAGCATTCAACCGATAATTAAAAGTCAAATTAATTTGCCGACGACGACCTAAAAAGTTGCCATCCGTGTAAAAATTACCCCCCTCCCGACTATTTCGGGATGTGCCATAAGTAATAAAGCGATTTCGGCGAGAATTGAGCAAATCTGAAACATTAAAAGTGAGCGTCCCTTTGCCTTTTAAAACATCTTTATTCATACCCAAATCAATAAAATACACCGATTTTCGGATGCCTTGTGGCGTCCTTTGAGCCGCTTCGTAATTGCCCCGCACTTGAAAATCTATTTTATTTGGCAAGGAAAACCGTGACGTTTGGCGCATAAACCAGCTATAAGTATCACTTTCAAAATTCTTATCAATATTTGCGCCATCGGTTATGGCTCTGAAAAAATTGATGTTGAAATCCAGTTTCCACCATTTTATAAGCGTATATTGACTCGTAAACTCTGCCCCGTAAGCATCTTCGGTTAGAAGGTTTTCGGGAGCCGTTTTACCATAACCCAAATTATCTACCCTGCGAATACTCAAAATTTTATCTGTTGTATGGCGGTAATATAAAGAAGAAGTCAAAGAGCCTTTTTCAAAATATTTCACATGACCCAAATCGAAAGCATGGCTAAATTCAGGATCTAAATTGGGGTTGCCTGAAAAAAAGTTGCGGTTATCGCTGAAGGTGACAAAAGGGTTCAAATCATCATAGCGAGGGCGGCGCACTCGGCGGCTATAACTTAACTGCAGAGCATTTTCTTTGGGCAATTTATAGGTGAAATGGGCACTCGGAAACAGATTGGCGTAGTTGCGAGGATTGGCTTCATTGGTTTGTTGCAACCTTGTTTTCACATTCGTTATTTCACCTCGCATCCCAAATTGGTAGGAAAATTTAGCTTTCGTATTGCCTATAATGGCATAAAGGGCATTGATGTTTTCATCATAAACAAAATAATTATCCAAGCCTTGAAAGGTTTCATAAACCCCTTGTTTATTGCGCTCCGTTACCAGAAAATCGTTTATCATATTCCTAAAACTACTGCGAACGCCCGTTTCAAATTTGCCTTCTTTGCCCACAGGATGCACATAATCCACTTGAAAAAGGTACTGTTTTTCAAACTCATCATTCAAGGCTTTCTGAGCTTTGGTGTCACTTGGGTTAGGCGAACCGTCTGCAAAAGTGCTGGTTTGGGGGTAGGTTTGGTCAGAACGTTCCCAATAATCCATAAAGCGAAAATCCGTTATCAATTCTTGACCTTTTTTAGCGAAAGATTTTTTATAACTTAGGCTGTATTCTGAATTGGGTTCATGCTCTTTTTCATCTTGCTGCCGCATGGTCGTCACTTTCAGATTATTTTTATTAAAAAGATAGTCTTTGTAAGTAAAATCAGTAATGCGTCTTACATCACTTCTGCGGAGCAAATAAGCGGCTGTCAAACTACTTTTTTCAGTGAAATAATAATCCAAACCCCCTTTGATATTGTTATGAAAACCCGTTGTGCCACCTTCCCGTTCCATTTGCGTGATAAAAGTGGTATCGTGGGAATAAACTTCTTGATATTGCGAACCTTTACCCGGAATTTTGCGGTAAGCGATGCCATAATTGATGAAAAAATTGACTTTTTTATGCCGATAATTGATATTTGCTGCCAAGCCATAATTGACAGGATTGCCTGTAATGACCTCAAAAGAGCCATTAATCCCTTGTTTTTGCTCTTTTTTTAAAACAATATTGATAATGCCCGACATGCCTTCCGCTTCATAGCGGGCAGAAGGATTGGTGATAATTTCAACCCTTTCAATCAAACTGCCTTGAAGCTGCTGCAACCCCGCACTGCCTTTAAAACTCACCAAACCTGAAGGTTTTCCATCAATCAAAATACGCACATTATCGCTGCCCCGCAATTTCACATTGCCCTCCACATCCACAGAGACAGACGGGATATTGCTCAAAATATCTGTAGCCGAACCGCCTTTGTTGGATAGGTCTTTGCCGACATTAAAAATCTTTTTATCCAAAGATAATTCCATCGTGCTTTTTTCAGCTTGTACCACCACTTCACCCAGTGTTTGTGTACTGGACAATAGTTTCACAGTCCCAAAATCGTGGAGCATTTGTTCTTTTGAAATAGAAAAACTCAAGCTCTTGAAAGCTTTATAACCGATAAAATCTATGATGCTGTAAAATTGACCAACAGGTGTTTCAATTGAAAACAAGCCTTTATCATCTGTAATAGCCCCTGTGACCAAGCTGCTATCTGCATTTTTGAACACTCGGATACTCGCATAACTTAGGGGTGCGCTCGATTGTGCGTCAATGATTATGCCTTTTATAAGCCCTTTTTGTGCTTGCGAAAGGGTGCAATTGAAAAATAGGGCTATTAAGATAATTCCTAATTTTATTGAAAAACGATTCATTTAATGTTTGATTTTTATAAAAATAAAAAAGTGTTTCGCAAAGGAAACAAAGAAAAGAGAGATTGTTGGCTAATTTAGATGAAACCTCCTATGGCTTATGCGTATAGGTGAACAACAAGTTTGTAAAATATGCCTAAATACTGTCCGAAGGGACTCCTATGGAGAGGGGGGTACTTATTTCACCATCAAAGCTTTCAAAATATGCTCATTGCCTTTAATAGCCGATATTGGCATTGGATAAGTTTCATTAAAAACCTTCAAATCCGTTTCAGTTAAAACGGTATTCACCGACTCATCCACTTTCCCATCTTTTATAACAGCATTGATATTCAAGCCCAAATGTTTTGCTAAAAACGGATACGCTGCCATGCGTTTAGACACACCATAATCATGTTTTTCAGGGGCAAAATGCGCATTTTCTACATTTTTTTCACTGTTATAAAAACCATAAATGCGTTTTATGAAAGGATATTCAAATTCGGGTGTGTGTTTTGTCCAATCGTCTCCATCTGAAACGAGCAATAGAGGATTGGGCGCAACTAAGGCGGCAATTTCAACATTAGACGTTTGATGCGTAGGGCGTTTATGCACAGGCATACCACTTTCACAATTGCAACCACCAAAAAAATGACCTGAAACCATGACCACAGGAACGGATACTTTGATGCGCTCGTCTATGGCAGCCAATAAAAACGTTTGTGTGCCACCGCCCGATTCGCCTGTAATGCCTATCCGATTTTTATCAACATAAGGCAAAGAACTTAAAAAATTGATGATTTGAATACCGTTCAGCAATTGCAGTTTCAAGACTTTTTCAATTTTGTGATCGCAATATTTGGAATCGCCTTGCCCGACCATATCATAAGCAAAAACCACCGCTCCCATACGCGCTAAAGTGGCGCACCGTTGTTGGGTATATTCTTTATAGCGTGGGTCGGTGCCGTGACCATGAGGGCATAAAATAGCGGCCATTTTGCCCGAATTACTGAGGGGGGTATAAAGATTGCCTGTGACATAAATGCCTTTCACACTTTCAAAAGAGACATTTTCAACAGCATATCCATTGAGTCGTTTTTTACTGTGAATGACGATATTTTTAGGTTTTTTATACCCTATTTTCCTGATTTCAGCCCCATCGAGTATGCCTTGCCGAATCAATTTAGCCCGCGTTTCCCATTCCTTTTTATTGTTGTACAATTTTGAAACGGCTTGGTGAACTTCAACGGCTTGTGTTTCAGTATAAAAACTGCGTTGACAGAGGTCGGGCTTTTCGGGGTTAAATTGACCGAAAGCGAAAGTTGTTATTGTGGTAAAAAAGAGTATTAAAAGCGGTTGATTTTTCATTTTATTTAGAAATTTTAAAAAATACATGAGCCTGAAAAATACTGAGAAGGGTAATTTGAGAGGGGTAAATATATCTATAAACCCAAACTTAATGTAAAAACTTTGCTAAACAACCTAAAAATGTTGTACTTTTAAAATTAATATTGAAACAATTAAACGCCTTATTCTTGCTATAAAAATAGGGAGGCGTATCTTAAAACAGTGTATATTTGTCTGTCAAAAGTAAAATGTAAAATGGATAACAGTAGAAACTTTCCAACCAGTACGCATTATTTTCCCGATTTCATAAATAATAATGCTATTTATGTGGATAAAACCCAATTTATAGTATCCTTATTAGACAAAAAAAACAACACAAATTACTTTCTCAGCCGCCCGCGCCGCTTTGGGAAATCCCTTTTTGTGAGCACTTTAGAACAAGTGTTTCTGGGTAATAAAGCCCTTTTTAAGGGACTTTATATTGAGGATAAAATCAATTGGGAAGAGACCTATCCTGTTGTTAGAATTTCTATGGATAAAATTGGCTTTATTGATTTAGGCTTGGAAAAAGCTCTTTTTGAAATCGTACAAAACATAGCTAAAGAATATGATATTGTCTTAGAAAACGCCTCTTATAGTACGCGTTTTAGCGAATTAATTAAAAAAATTTATAAAAAAAATCAAAACCGGGTTGTTATTTTGATTGATGAATATGACAAACCGATTATTAATTATGTTGAAAAAGAGAACGCTACTCAAGCGGAGATGAACAGAAATATCCTTAAATCTTTTTATGGTATTTTGAAAGATAATGGCGAATATCTGCGCTTTGTTTTTCTAACAGGCGTTTCTAAATTTGCGAAAGTCTCTATTTTTTCAGATTTAAACTATTTCGATGATTTGACCTTGGATACGCGATATGCGACGATGTGTGGTTTTACAGAAGCCGAATTAAGACAGTATTGTTATGCAGGTTTAGAAGATTTGGCAGCCAAAGAAAATGTGAGCCAAGAAGTGATTATGGATAAAATTCGCTATTGGTATAATGGTTTTTCATGGAACGCCCACGATTTTGTCTATAATCCATACTCAACAATGCTGTTGATGGACAAACAAGTCTTTGATAATTTTTGGTTTGAATCGGGTACACCCACCTTTTTAGTCAAATTAATCAACCCACACCATATCTATAAATTTGACGATGTGGTTGTTGAAAAAGATGATTTTAATTGGTATGATTTAAAAAACTTAGACTATATTTCTCTTATGCTTCAAACAGGCTATTTGACCTTAAAAAAAGATTTAGCCGATGGGTATTTTAAAGCGGAATATC
>JAYUQN010000822.1:0-2932 GCA_043756725.1 Saprospiraceae bacterium | reverse complement strand
AATCCTATAAAAATCGCCCTTGCCGAGTTGAATATGAACACGGCTTATGAATATGACATTCTTTTAAATGATAAAAAAGCAGTTTTGCCTTTTGTTACCACTTTTAAAACCAAAAAATTGTGGGAATGGCGTGAACCCGCTCCCGATTTTTCTTTTTCTGTCGGTTCTTGTTTTTATATCAACGACACTACCTACGACCGCCCGGGAAAGCCTTATGGAAAAGACCCTAAAATATTGGAAACGATGGGCAATATGCCTACCGATTTTATGCTGTGGACGGGCGACAATCTCTACCTCCGCGAAGCCGATTATAGCTCAGAAGCAGGTATTGCTTACCGCTATTCTTTCAATTTTCATTTGCCTCAAATGCAAAAACTGCGCGCAACCCGCGCCAATTATGCTATTTGGGACGACCATGATTATGGACCCAATAACTCTGACGGCGCTTATGAATTGAAAGAAGTGGCACTTGAAACTTTTAAAAAATATTGGGGTAATAAAAGTTTTGGTGAACCAGATAATAAAGGTGTTTATACAAAATTTCGTTGGAGCGATTGCGATTTTTTTATGATGGACGACCGATATTACCGCTCTGCGGATGATATGCCCGATAGCATAGGTGGCAAACCCAACCCCAATAAGGTTTTTTATGGTAAAAAACAATTGGAATGGTTGAAAAATAGCTTAATATCTTCCAACGCTACTTTCAAATTCATCGTTTCGGGCGGGCAAATGCTCAACCCTATGTCAAAAGATAAAGAATGTTTTATGGGGTATCCTGCCGAATGGCAAGAGCTGATGGATTTCATAGTGGGTAATAAAATAAAAGGCTTGATTTTTATTTCGGGCGATAGACATTTCAGCGAAGTATTAAAATATCAACCCGTAGGATTTTATCCTTTACATGAATTTACTTGTTCTGCTGTTACATCGGGCGTGGCGATTCCCAGCAAAACGGAGCAAGCCAACCCCTTACGTGTGGCAGGAACAATGTTGCTTGAAAATAATTTTGGTAAAATTTCCGTTTCAGGTGAAAGCAACAAACGGCAAGTGTTGATTGAAACGTATGATACGAATGGCGTCAAAAAGTGGGGTATCTCCATTAATGAAAATGATTTGACAATAAAAAAGTAGGGTTTCAATAAAATGAAGGAAAAAATCGAATTTTTGACCCCCTCAGTATCAGACCTGCCAAAAGCGGTAAAATGGGTTTTAGAACAAGCAAAAGGGCGAAAAAAAATCATGCTTTATGGCAATATGGGGGCGGGTAAAACAACATTCACCAAAGCCTTTTGTCATTATTTGGGAGTGAAAGAGGGCACAAGCAGCCCTACTTTTTCACTCATAAACGATTATGTTTATTTTGAAAACAAGGTTGAAAAACATATTTATCATATAGATTTGTATCGGCTGAAAACACTTGAAGAAGCTTTAGATATCGGCATAGAAGATTATCTTTACGATGCTCACTATTGTCTTATCGAATGGCCTCAATTGATTGAACCTTTGCTTGATGAAACCGTTTTGAAAATAAGTATTCAAATAACGGGCAAATCGGCTCGGAAAGTCGTAATTTTGTGAGAAATCAAAGAAAAACGTATTTATGCCATCAACTGGACAGCAAATATCAATTATGACTCAAAATCTGCTTCAAACTCAAGAGCAACTCATGCCCGTTGAGAAGAAAAAAGGCGGCTTATACATTGGTATTCCTAAGGAAACAACGCTTCAAGAAAATCGTGTTGCGCTCGTACCATCAAGTGTTTTAACACTTACATCTCGGGGTAATCGCATTATTGTAGAAACAGGTGCTGGAGAACACGCCCATTATAGCGACCATGAATACTCGGAAGCGGGTGCAGAGATTGCTTATAGTGCTGAAAAAGTGTATCAAGCCGATGTGATTCTGAAAGTTGCGCCACCTACACTCGATGAGTTGGAATATTTTCATCCACATCAAATATTGATTTCACCCTTACAAGCGCCTTTAATTACCGAAGAATACATCAATAAATTGCGCCAAAAACGGGTCATTGCCTTAGCGATGGAATACATCAAAGATGATTTTGGCTCTTACCCCGTCGTACGCATCATGTCTGAAATAGCGGGTATGAATGCTATGCTAACAGCAGCAGAATTATTAAGTACAAGCAGAGGGGGTATTGGTGTTTTATTGGGTGGCGTAGCGGGTGTGCCGCCTGCCAAAGTTGTTATTTTGGGTGCAGGCGTAGTCGGAGAGTTTGCGACCCGTGTTGCTTTAGGCTTGGGTGCAGAAGTACGTATATTTGATAATAATATTTTCAAACTCATGCGTTTGCAAAATCAAATCGGGCGACAATTATATACATCTGCCATAGACCCTATCGTTTTAGCGCATGAATTGACAACAGCAGATGCGACAATTGGTGCCATTCACTCTGGCAGCGGTCGTGCCCCAATGGTAGTCACTGAAAATATGGTGCGCAAAATGAAATCGGGTTCTGTAATTATTGATGTGAGTATAGACCAGGGTGGCTGTTTCGAAACCTCGCGTGTAACCACTCATGACAAACCAACTTTTCGCTACCACGATGTGATTCATTATGGTGTTCCGAATATAGCTTCTCGTGTGCCGCGCACAGCATCACATGCAATTAGTAATATTTTGACACCTATTTTATTGAGAAGCGAACAATATGGTAGTCTTTATAATTTGTTGACGTCAAGTCATGGTTTGCTTCATGGCATTTATATTTTCAAAGGTAGTTTGACCAATCTTTATTTAAGTGAACGTTTCAAAATGCGATTTACCAGCATTGAACTTTTGATAACAACAAGCCTCTAAGAAGTCCAAGTGAATTGTCAAATTTTATTGACATAAAAAATAAGGATAAGATTGGCTAACTTTTTGCACAACACGAAATATAAAAATTGAATATAAAACCTCTCACTT
>JAYUQN010000821.1:0-2933 GCA_043756725.1 Saprospiraceae bacterium | reverse complement strand
GTCATATTTTCAATTGTTTCTACAAAAATAGGCTTTTTTCAAACAGAGGCATGCCTTATTTTATAATTGTCTTATCCCTCCGCCAAAGATGTTGAATTTCATTCCCCTAAATCCCACCCCATTAAACCAAAAATTACTACTTTTACCCTTCCTCTGAAATTACAGATAGAGCACCGTAAAATGACAGATATTATACAGCTTTTACCCGATTCTATTGCCAACCAAATTGCGGCGGGCGAGGTCATTCAACGACCCGCTTCGGCTGTGAAAGAGCTTTTGGAAAATGCGATTGATGCGGGGGCGAGTACGATAAAATTGATAATAAAAGAGGCGGGTAAAACACTGATACAAGTGATTGACGATGGCTGTGGTATGAGTGAAACCGATGCACGGATGTGTTTTGAACGCCATGCCACTTCTAAAATACGGACTTCGGAAGACCTTTTTAATATTCGCACGATGGGCTTTCGGGGGGAGGCTTTGGCTTCTATTGCCGCTATTGCCCAAGTGGAGTTGCGTTCACGTCGCCGTACGGATGAGTTAGGAACTAAAATCGTCATTGAAGGCTTTGAGTTGAAAAGCCAAGAAGCCTGTCAAGCACCTGCGGGGACCAGTTTTTCTATTAAAAATCTGTTTTTCAACGTACCAGCCCGACGCAATTTCTTGAAATCCAATACCATTGAGTTGCGCCACATCATGGATGAATTTGAACGGGTGGCTTTAGCGACCCCCTCAGTATTTTTCAGTTTTCACCACAATGGACAAGAGCTTTTTCACCTCCCTGCGGGCAATCATCGCCAACGCATCGTCGGCATTTTTGGGAAAGATACCAATAAAAAACTCGTGCCTGTGCAAGAAGATACAGATGTGGTAAGTGTTACGGGCTTTGTCGGCAAGCCCGAATTTGCTAAAAAGACACGGGGCGAACAGTTCTTTTTTGTCAATAATCGTTTCATCAAAAGTCCTTATCTGAATCATGCGGTGCAATCGGCTTTTGAAGATTTGATGCCAAAGGATTCTTTCCCCATGTATTTCATTTTTATTGACATTGACCCTGCACGGATTGATATAAATGTGCATCCAACGAAGCAGGAAATAAAATTTGAAGACGAGCGCATCGTCTATAATTATTTAAAGGTTGCTGTGCGTCATGCTTTGGGTGCAAGTGCGGTAACACCTATGCTTGATTTTGAGCAAGAGCAAGGTTTGGGTCAATCTTATACAATTCCAAGAAGTTCTGCCCGCTCGAATGACCCGCGTTTTGACAATGGCAGACCTTCCAGTTTTGAACAAACGAAGAACGATTTAAATTTCAAAAAACCGTCGGCGCTTGACACATCGAACCTGCAAAATTGGGAGAAACTCTACGCCGTTTTTGATGTGAAAGTGACGGAAACGTATGAAAATCAAGCAGTTACGGACAGCGATGAAGATAATGGTTCTATTACTTTTGAAAGCAATTTTGAAACGGTTGATAACACGCTGCTGATTGATGATACTGAAGGGTCGTTTTCAAAGCAACAAAAAGACCCTTATCAGATTCACAACAGTTATATCGTCAGTCAAATAAAATCGGGTTTTCTCTTGATTGACCAACAGGCTGCGAGTGAGCGTATTTTATTTGAACATTATTTAACTTTGCTGGATGAAAAGCAGATTTCAACCCAAACACAATTGTTTCCGAAAACTCTGCATTTCTCACCCAGTGATGCGGCGATTTTAAAAGAAATATTGCCCGATATTAATCGTTTGGGCTTCGATGTGCAAGAGTTTGGTAGTGAAACTTTTATCGTGCATGGTTTGCCAAGCGATTGGAAACAGGGCAAAGATGAGCAAAAAATTATTGAATCTTTGCTCGAACAATATAAAATTGAAATAGATTTGCACTTAGATATGTCCGAGCGCATAGCGCGTTCATTGGCGCGGTCGGCGGCTGTGAAACGCAGCACCCCCCTCAGTATTCGAGAGATGCACGAGGTAATTGACCAGCTTTTTGCTTGTGCCATGCCGTTTAAAAGCCCAACAGGACGCAATTGTTTTATATCATTTAATTTGGAAGATTTGCAAAAACAGTTTTTACAGTAAAGATTTATAATATGATGAATAATATTACACCCGTTGTTAAAAATTTATTGATTATCAATATCATCGTTTTTTTTGGAGCGAATATGTTGTTGGGTCATGAAATGGAAGGAAATGGCTTTGCCCCAGATGGTTTCATTAATCAGTTTTTGGCAGTTCATTACCCAGAATCTGAATATTTTCAAGCTATTCAATTGTTGACTTATATGTTTATGCACGGCAGCGTGATGCACATATTTTTCAATATGATTGGTTTATATATGTTTGGTCCTCCCATCGAATATGTTTGGGGTGCAAAACGCTTTTTGATTTATTATCTTATTTCAGGATTTGGTGCCTTGATATTGGATTTTGCAGTCAAATATTTCCAGATTTATCATACGGATATGCTACCAGAGGATATATCTGCCCTTGTGGATACGCCAATGGTCGGTGCTTCGGGGGCTATATTTGGATTGTTAGCAGCTTATGGTTATTTGTTTCCAAACAATATTATCATGCCTTTGTTTCCACCCATACCCATGAAGGCGAAGTATTTTGTTATGGTTTTTGGGGCGATTGAAATTTATTCGGGCATCAGCAATATGACACATTCTACGTCAAATGTAGCGCATTTTGCCCACGTGGGTGGGGCATTATTCGGCTTTTTATTGATTTTTTATTGGCACAAAGGGGGGAAAATAGGGTTAAAATGAATTGTTGTATTGTTGTATTGTTGTATTGTTGTATTGTTGTATTGTTTAATGAAACGCCAACAATACAACAATACAACAATACAACAATACAACAATTCAACAATACAACAATTTACTTCTTAATTTCACAATAAGCTTTCAAATTAGCTAAACCTT
>JAYUQN010000820.1:0-7874 GCA_043756725.1 Saprospiraceae bacterium | reverse complement strand
GCACCAACGCCCGAATCTGCGCCCGAAGCGAATAGTGTTGCCCCTGCCCCTAACGCTAATAATGCACCACCGCCGCCAGCTCAGCTTGTTCCTGTTACAACCGCAACAGTAGCCGCAGTCGCAGCCCCCCTAAAAACCGTTGAAACGCCCGAACAAAGCCGTGTTTTTGCTTCTCCTTTGGCAAAAGAGGTCGCAAAAGTAGCAGGTATGGCGCTTTCAAACGTACAAGGGTCTGGCGATAATGGCAGAATCATAAAAAGAGATGTGGAAGCTGCTATTGCTAAAGGAACACCTGCACCTGCTGCACAACCTGTTCCGCAACCCGTCGCACCCGCTGCTGCTAAAACAGCTTCCGCTTCATCATCCGCCTCTTTTGGTGCTGAAAGCCATGAAGATTTTCCTTTATCGAGCATGCGCAAAGTCATTGCCCGGCGTTTGAGTGAAAGTAAATTCACCGCGCCGCATTTCTATTTGACTATTGAAATCAATATGGATAAAGCGGTTGAAATGCGTCCAAGATTGAATGAAATAGCGGCACCTGCTAAAATTTCTTTCAACGACCTTGTCGTAAAAGCCTCAGCCGTTGCTCTGCGCAAGCATCCTGTCATAAATTCTTCTTGGATGGGTGATTTCATCCGTCAAAATAATCATATCAATGTCGGTGTAGCCGTAGCTGTGGGGCAAGCTTTATTTGTCCCCGTTATTCGCCATGCCGATATGAAATCTTTGAGCCAAATCAGTACCGAAGTGCGAGAATTGGCGGGTAAAGCAAAGGTTGGTAAATTGCAACTGCCCGAAATGCAAGGGAATACTTTTACTATCTCAAACTTAGGCATGTTTGATATTGAAGAATTTACAGCCATCATCAACCCACCCGATGCCTGCATTTTAGCCGTTGGCTCTATCATTCAGAAGCCTGTTGTTAAAAATGGTGAAATCGTTGTCGGCAATATGATGAAAGTGACGCTCTCTTGCGACCACCGTGTTGTGGATGGCGCGACGGGCGCACAATTCCTCCAAGCCTTGAAATTGATTTTGGAAGATCCGATTAGACTTTTAGTTTAATAATAAGACGTAGGACGGACTTCAGTCCGTCCGCTATAGGCATATTATTTTTTCCATATCAGGCAATATTGGTAAAAATGCTTCAAATATTGCGGTGCTTTGCACCGAAATGACAAAAAAATAATATGCGTGCAGCGGACGGACTGAAGTCCATCCTACGGCTAATAAACGCTGTTGTGAACCATCTCAACAGCGTTTTTGTTTTAGTTTCATAAAATTCAAACATGAAAAAAACAATTGTATTAGGCGCATCACCCAACCCAGAACGTTATGGCTACAAAGCTACCAAACGCTTGAAACAAGCAGGGCATGAAGTCATTCCCATAGGCATTAAAAAAGGGGAAATTGATGGCATTCTCATTCAAAATACCCCCCCTCAGTATAAAGACATTGATACAGTCACTTTATACCTAAATCCCGAAAATCAAAAGCAATATTACGATTATATATTGTCACTGAAGCCTAAGCGCATCATTTTTAACCCGGGGACAGAAAATGTGGATTTGATGAAAATAGCAAAAAAAAATGGTATTGAAACTGAGGTAGGTTGTACGTTGGTTATGTTATCTCTTGATGATTATTGAAAATACTGGGAAGTTTCATTATCATTTTACATTTCTTTAATTTGTGCACAGATTTAGGGTAAGTTTTTTGAGAAAACTTACCCTAAATCTTGCTTGAAAAAAAAGTCTAATATTTTTTAATAATCCAAACATCTTGAAAATCCTGCTCCTCATTTTGTCTAACTCCTGTGCGCCAAAACCCTTCTATTTTTTCTGAAATGACCAAACCATTGTCACCTATTATTTTCTCTAAAAACGTTTCAGTGAAAGCCACATTAGCCGCTTTTACCTGCGCATCCATCAAAGCATAATGTGGAAAACTATGTGGAAAAGTGAAACCTTCATTCTTAATAGGCTTTTCATTTAAAACAAAAAAAGTGGCTACACAAGTCCCGCCCCTGTTCAAAACTCTATAAATTTCATGCACATATTGCGCCACTTCATCGGGCAAAAAGTGGGTGAAAACGGATATGAGAACCGCAAAATCAAATTGATTGTCACTGTAAGGAAAGCGCAATTGAGTCGCATCTTGCCCATCAGGTCGGTAAAGGTCGTTGGCAAGCGGAATGTATTGAAATTTGAAATGCGGATACCGTTTTGAAATATTATTTTCACACCAATCCACACCCAATTTGACCGCATCAAAGCCTTCATAAGCCCCTTTTTCGGTTAAAAAACCTGTCAAAGGTCGCGCGATACGCCCAATACCACTGCCAATATCGAGGAATTGATGGTGCGGTTGCAGCCCTTTTTTTATGAAAAAACGAAGCCATTTGTCGCCTCCTTTCACAAAATCACCTGAGCCTGTGTAAATATAGCCCCGAGGCGGTGTCATCGGTGGACGTTTGCCTGTAAAACGCTCAAATAAATCAATTGGAAAATACCATAAACGCCTTGCAAGAAAGCGGTAGGTGGGCGATAGTTTGTAAAAAATTTGACGCAACATAAAAACGACTATTTATCAAAATACATAGCTTTTTATTTCCCGAAAGCATCAATCCAAGCTAAAACACCCCCTTCAAGGTTGCGGACATTTTTGAAACCATTTGCCATCATAAAGGCTTTGGCTTGACCTGAGCGCGCGCCACTGCGGCAATGCACCACAATTTCAGCGTCTTTATGCTCTGCCAAATCGTCTAATTTGAGCGGCACGTTGCCTAAGGGTATCAAAGTAGCGCCTAAATTGAAATCAGCGTATTCATGAGGCTCTCGCACGTCAATAAAAACAAATGATTTGTCACCCGCATCCATGCGTTTTTTCAGTTCTTGAACATTAATATCCATATCGCTTTTTTTGTATTGCTAAAGTATGCTTAAGCACGAATTCGTAAAATTTGTAAAATTCGCCCATTCGTAGCTCATTTTTGAACCGCAAATTTATGATTAAAAAGGTGATTATTTTTCAAATCTCTAATTTTTAGAAAATAAATGCCTGTATTCAAGTCTTGAACATCAATGTACCCCCCCCTCAGTATTTCCCGCTTTTGAAGCTGTCCGCTTAGGTTGAAAACGCTTATTTCATAATCGTTTTCATTTCCTTGTTTCAAATTGATGAATAGTCTGTCTTGAACAGGATTAGGATAAATAGTCATTATTTCAGACAATAAATTTTCTTTTACGGCACTGCTTTCTACAACTTTTTGAGTGCCAAAAATAGGTCGCACCATCACAGCCCCATAACCGACGCCTTTAGGGTCTCTTACCTGTGACCATGCGCCACTGATAAATTGATATAAATATTGCGATTTATTGCGGTTGTTTCTATCCAAACCAATAGGGATTTTTACATCGCCAATGGGCTGCCAACTGACGTAAAAATCACCCGCAGGAATGCTAATAGCCGTATCTTTATTGACTTTACCCGTCAATCTATAAGAAGTAAAACCTTGCAAACTATCTACGGCGCCTGTCAAATAATAAGGGCTAATATTTTTTCTTTCATAAATGAGCGTTTTTGACGATAAGGAGTCTTTGAAAATGCGAAGAGAGAAAAGGGCATCTTTGGGCGCATTGCCATTGATGAAAGGAAATGAAAACATGACACCTTTTAAAGTATCCGCTACGTTTGCTTTAAAACGCACCGCCGTTTGAATATCTTCACCTGTGGCACTAAACTGCATTTCAGCCGTGCCATCATCGTAAGCGAAATAATTATCGAAAACAGTTTTAGATGTTACAATATCGTTACGAGTGGCTGCTTTTTTCAAGTCTTTTCCTTCTTGTGCTTCAATTGTCAAGCTATATTCAGTCGTTACAGTCAATTTTTCTGTATTGGCTGAAATGGTTGAAAGTTGCTGGACTAAAGAAGCAGGATATTTTTTATTAGGAGATTGGATAACTTCACCTGCTTTCACATTGAAAGCATCGGCAATTGTCAAAGTGGAAATAGCTGTAAGCCCCGTAGAAGTGGTAACTTTCACATTCGTATTGGTAGGGTTACGCGTGGTAGCAAAATGATTAAAAAACTTAGCACTGAAAGTATCCTGTAATTCGGTCGCTAACTGGGGTTGCGCATGTTTCCACGGCATAGAGGTGTAACGTTTCAAAATGGGTTTAGGCGTTTCAACAAAAGCCAAATCATCTAAAGTTTTAGAAGTCACATCTCGAGTGGGCGCAATTTTGATAAAATCCAAATGCCATTGCTCATAAGCACCGCCTAAGCGCGCATAATTTCTGAAACGAAATTGAAATTTGTCATGAAAATATTTTGGTTCATTAATGAGTATCGCCCTGTATGTGAATGGGAAAATGGTATCCAATGGATTGCGTCGCAATTCAGTATCGGCAATACCCCCAAAACCTCTGATATGATTCCAAGTACCTGCCACATCTCTAAACTCTAAAACGATGGAATCTTTAGTGGTAGGCGCGTAAGCTGTACCTTTGGGTTGCAGAAAAAAACTCATGACCACATTGTCAGCTGTTGATAAATTGCGTTTTATACCATCTGTTCCAATAAAATCTTTCAAATTTATAAAATTGGCAGTCAAAGTATCTGCCGAGCCATAGCTGCCATCAACACCATAAGGTCTGCCTTTTGCATCAATACCGTCAAAAGTAGCCACCCCTACTGTGGGAGGATTAAGCCCCATATCCTTGTTGATATACACTTTATTATCTAACCACAAATCGGGGTCGGGAAAAGAAGTGGAATAAGAAAAATCTTCAACAAACGGTAAGTTTATAACATCTACGCCGCGAGTTTGAAGTCTCGGCTTTGCGTTATCTAAGCCTCGGTAGCCAGAAAGTGGTGAAATATCAAAACTACTATTTTGTGCGTAAGTAATTGAAAATGAAAGAATTGTAATAATAAATGTGTATAAAAATTTCATGAAAAAGCGTTTGAAAAAAAATGGACATTGAGTTTTAAAATGAACTTAAAAAACGTTCTTTCGGTCATTATGTTGCTTTTAAATCTTATGACAGTGCGAAATTAAGATTTTTTAGGTATTCAGGTAGTTGTCTTTAGTCTAACTTACGAAATGCTTAAAGTTACACCTTTTCGGTATTTTCAATAGCACTATGTTTATAAAGGGATTAATACATGAATGCGGTTAAAAAAAGCCTTATATTTGCCCTAAGAAATTTGTAAACGCTCACAAAATTCTAAAATGCTTAAAATTTTGTTAAGAAATTAGATATACGCTGCGGATTGTTCGTTAAAAACGTTTAGACATCGTATATTTGACATAAATATTTTTCCAATGAAATTATTTCGGTTTTTTGCTCTTTTTTCCTACCTGATACTGAGGGGGGGTATAGCACAGGCGCAGCAGCAACCGCCGCCGCCTGTGGAAGATAAACACTTGGTTCAGTTTAGTGGGCTTATCGTAACAGATGAAGACGGTCGGATGGTTCCCGTGCCTTATGCGGGGATTTTTATACCCAAACGCAAAGTAGGTACTTCGGCTAATTATCAAGGTTTTTTCAGTATTGTGGCTGAAAGAGGTGAAACGGTTCATTTTTCCGCTTTGGGTTTTAAAAAAGGTACTTTTAAAGTGCCTGATACCCTTACTTCAGACCGTTATTCGATGGTGAAAATTATGAGTCGTGATACTATTTTATTGGATGAAGCCATTATTTTTCCGTGGCCCAGTCGAGAGCATTTCAAAACTGAGTTTTTGGCAATGAATGTGACCAACGAATTGGAAAAACGGGCGATTGAAAATGTCGCTTCTGAAACACTTGATAAAGTACGGGAGGTTACACCTTTCGATGGTCGTGAAACAGGTAGTATGTATCTTCGCCAACAATCTCGTAATTATTATTATTATGGGGGGCAATTGCCGCCACAAAATATTTTTAGCCCTGTGGCTTGGCAGCAGTTTTTCAAGGCTTGGCAAAATGGCGATTTTAAAAAGAAAAAGAAAAGTGGTAGTGGTTAATTTACCTATCCTACGCTCGTAGCTTCGCATTCAGACGAAGCTACGGGCATAATTCCTGTCCTATAATTTACCTTTTTTTAAATGAAAAACTATCAACTTCTACTCCCCAAACTGTTTGAAGATTGGGCAGGTGAACCTGCTATAAAAATGGATCAACTTGCCCAAGCGGGTAGTGACCGTCGCTATTCTCGTATATTCGGTGAAACCAAGCAAGCAATAGGCACATACAACGCAGATTTTAAAGAAAATAAAGCCTTTATTCGTTTTTCTCAACATTTTTGGAAAAAAGGGCTGCGCGTTCCTGAAGTTTATGCTGAAAACTTGTTGAATGGTGTCTATCTCCAAGAGGATTTGGGCGATACCCAACTTTTTAATCTTCTACCGCCAGTAGGTGAAGAATGGACAGAAAATTTGGAAGATTTATATAAAAAATCTCTTTTTCATTTAGCTGAGTTGCAAATAAAAGGAGGGGAAGATTTGGACTACGCCGCTTGCTATCCCCGAGCCGCTTTTGATAAGCAAAGTATGATGTGGGATTTAAACTATTTCAAGCACTACTTTTTGAAATTGGCTAAAATACCTTTCGATGAGCAAGCATTAGAGGATGATTTTCAAAAATTTTCAGACTATCTACTCCTTGCCGATACCAACTATTTTTTATTCCGTGATTTTCAATCTCGGAATATTATGATAAAAAACAATGAACCCTATTTTGTTGATTATCAAGGGGGTAGGAAAGGTGCTTTACAATATGATGTCGCATCTTTGCTTTACCAAGCAAAAGGGGGCGTACCACCCAACCTTAAAAAAGCTTTTTTTGAGTATTATCTTGACAAGGTAGATGATAGCGTTGCTATTGACCGCCGTTTTTTCACAGAGCAATATTATGGTTATGTCCTCATTCGCTGTTTGCAAGCGTTAGGGGCGTATGGTTTCAGAGGGTTGTATGAAAGGCGGGAGCATTTTTTAAGCAGTATTCCGATTGCAATTGACCAAATGGAGCACATTTTGGGTTTCATAAAATTGCCTGTCCGTTTGCCAGAACTTTTCAAATGCTTGGATTTGATATGTAAAAGCGAAGATTTTGAAGGTTTTGATAAAAAGAAATATGCCAACAGTCCGCTTGTCGTAAAAATCAATTCGTTTTCCTATCGTTTTACGGGTTACCCCACTGATGATTCGGGCAATGGTGGTGGTTTTGCTTTCGATTGCCGTTTCATTGAAAACCCGGGACGTTTTGAAGAGTATAAAAAATTAACGGGGCGCGATAAATCTGTGATGGATTTTCTGAAAAATCAATCCGCTATGGAGTCTTTTCTACAAAGTGTCTATAGTATTGTGGATAAAGCCGTTGAAACCTACCTTGAAAGGGGTTTTGATAGCTTGATGATTAACTTCGGTTGCACAGGTGGGCAACACCGTTCCGTTTATGCCGCAGATGCTACGGCAAAACATTTGAAAGATAAATATGGTGTAAACATTGAGTTGCACCATATTGAGCAAGAAAAAAAAGCGTGGGTGAATTGATATTTATAAAATTGCTAAAAACACCCCCTCAGTAAAAAAGCCATTGAGCAACGCTCAACGGCTTTTTTTTACTTTAAAAACTAAGCATTATTTTTTAGGCTTGGCACGAAAAAGTATAGGTTTTGAATTTATTTTTAAGAAAAATTGAAAATTTTCCTTAAAAATAAATTCAAAAACCTCTTAAAGTTTTAATTCCAAAAGTGAATTATTTGTTGCTGTAATTTTTTGTGTGCAATAGGGCATTTTTTTCAATAACCTTGTTAAAATGAACCACGTAGAGACGTTGCACTGCAACGTCTCTACATTTGCACACGAAAAATTACAGCAACGAATA
>JAYUQN010000819.1:0-2935 GCA_043756725.1 Saprospiraceae bacterium | reverse complement strand
AGATACCGCCAAAAGCCAAAATCCATTTCAGCAATCAATTTAGAGTGTGTATAATTATGTCCCAATTTCTGCAAATTATTATCAATAAGCCGCTTTGTACGCCTGCAATTGAGTGTATCAAACATCCCTCCTTGCATTGCGGCATTACGTAGCCAATCATTGCCATAATGTATTGTGTAACAGTTGTCTATACCGTTTCGCAGCGCAATTTCAAAGCAACTAATTACCGTAAAAAGTTCTTGCGACAGTCTTAAATTAAGTCTATACAATGTCATAGCCTGTTTGGTATTGCTATTAGAAGCGGTGCAGTAACGCATCATGCGTGGAGAAGACATTATTTTCTCAAAGTCTTGAAATTTCATTTTAGTTTGGTCTTGCGTAATTGAAAAAAAGGTTTTACCTTTGCAGTATATTATTCCCGGTAGTCCCTGAGTTTACTCAAACTATCGGGTTTCGTTTTTTATAGCCCTACCTTATTTCTTTGGGCAAAAATAACAAGGCTTTTTCGACTGCACAAATATTTTTTTCAAGTATAAAAAGTTCTTTTCATTTAGCAATTGCATAAAAAAAGCGACTTTCCACCCGAAGCCGCTTTTTTTATACAAAATACTGAGGGGGTACACCGCCCCCCCTTTCCCAAAAAGCACCCGCCCCAATTGCTTGCCGCGTGTTTTTCGGACAAAAGCCAACAAATACTAAGGGGGTACACCACCCACCCCTTTCACAAAAAGCACCCGCCCCAATTGCTTGCCGCGTGTTTTTCGGACAAAAGCCTGCACTTTATTGTCGAAAAATGCCCGTATTCTATCCGAATACTGAGGGCGCATAAAACCACAAACGCTTGATTATCAAACCGATAATCAAGCGTTTGTCTGTTAAATACTGAAGGGCATAATTCAAAAAACCAACTGAAAATGTACCTTCTCTGCCTCAAATAGCCGTCGTGTTGTATCATTTTTAATATCGGCTTCCATTTTTTTAGAACATAATTTCCACCACAGTAAGGCAGAAATAAGTCCGCCCGAATGTTTTTCTAAACGATAAACCAAAGGGATGTTGGGTGTGATTTTATTGTTGATAATTTGGTTTAATTTTGTGGGATGCAGACTGATTTCAGTAGCAAAATCAATCTGTTTTTTATCCAATATCTTTAAATATGCTTGTAAAAAGGCACTAAAACTGTGCTTTTCAGAATAGACTTCTTGCAGAATCGCCTCTTCCATAAGGAATTTTAAGCGCAATAAATCACTTTGTAATTTCTGATTATCAGACATTGCCACCAAACGTTGCAAGCGCAACATTTTCATTTCTTTATCAGCTTCTGTTTTTTCGACGGGCGATAAATCGTGAGCAAAAATGTGTGCTTCTGCCGATTCTTGTTCTGAATAAATGCTTTTTTTTCCGTTATTCATTTTTCAAATATTTTTTTATCAAACTATGTGATTGCTCTGTATCAACCGCTAATTGTCTGCCAAATTGTTCAAATCCATAAGCGTTTTTATAATGTTCAATTAAACGTGTTTTTGGAAGCAAAGAAACAAAACCATAATAACCTCTGATAAAAGCGAAACGACAAGCCCAAGCAATTAAACACCCCGCTATATTTTCATAAGTTTTTGACGTACCGATATTATCTTTTGACGATTCTAAAAGGATAATTTCAATTCTCAATTCGTCTTTGACATCTTTTAATGCCATTAAACCGACTGTATTTTTATTATCAACAAGTCTAAGTGCATATAAATCATAATGTATTTCTTGTTGCCAGTCAAATTCAAAATTATTGTCTTCCAAAATATCGGAAAGCTCTGTTTCTGAAATAGCAACAATTTCAGAAACGATTTTTTGACCACTTTTTCGGTTTAATAAAAACATAGCTCTAAAATCTTTACAAAATTAATAAAGTTTTTTTACAATTTTTTAAATTTTTTCATTTTTATTGAAAAAATAAAAGCGAATCTAAACAGCCGTTTCTAACATTGTATCCTTCAAAAAACATAAATTTTATTCCGATTCAAAAAGTAATAATTTTTGGGTACAAAAACGTCGACTTCTCACCAGAAGTCGCTTTTTTTATCCAAAATACTGAGGGGTACACCGCCCAACTCTTTCACAAAAAGCACCCGCCCCAATTGCTTGCCCCGTGTTTTTCGGACAAAAGCCTGCACTTTATGCCTCTTTTATTTTAAATTTATTCAGATACACTAATAACAAAATTTGGCAAACCCGCTTGACTTTTAAAGTGGTCAAATTCGACCACTTTAAAATTGGGATTGTTAATTTGCTCCCAAACACCTAAAAATTCAAGTGTATATCGGTTACGCAGCCAATTTTTGATAATATCGGCGGCACGGCTTTCGCCTTCTTTGGCATTAGCCATATCTGTTAAGCAAATAAAATCTTCTTCTAAAACGGACGTAATATTTATTGGGATGCTCTGAACAATTATCTTATTATTCATTTTCAAGTTTTTTAAATTTTTCAAAAGGTAATTTCAAAAATGGTTATTCAAAATCATCTTGTTTCAATTGCTTATGCAAAAGTGCGATATTTATCCAATAATGAAAAAACATGTGTGATAAAAAAGCGAATTTCCACCAGAAGCCGCTTTTTTTATGCAAAATACTGAGGGGGTACACCGCCCACCCCTTTCACAAAAAGCACCCACCCCAATTGCTTGCCGCGTGTTTCTCGGACAAAAGCCTGCACTTTATAATCAAAAAATGTCATATCCTATCTGATTACTGAGGGGTAAGTGCCGCATTTACAAAGCATCAATTTGACTACAAACCGAATTGATATGGTCGAGTCCATAGAGCAAAGCGGCTTCGTCAATACTCATCCATTGGAAAAGTTGTAAAATATGGGTGTAATGTTGCCGTGTATAGGTCGTGTTTTTTATGGATTGCCCTGCCACAAAACAAATAGGCTCGTG